>MPNF01000005.1 GCA_002238885.1 Alphaproteobacteria bacterium bin95
CGAAATCGTCGAACAGGACCGTGTCGAGCGGGGTTCCGCTGTCCTCCAACCCCTCGATACGCCCGAGCCAGGTCCGGTCGCCGACCAGGATATGGTTGAGCGTGTTGTGGATCGAGCCGAAGAACGCGGCGCGGTCGTGCTTGCGCTCCGCGTCGCCGAGGCCCGCGCAGGCGTCGTAGAGGCGCGCATTGGCCCAGCGGTTATAGGCCGCCATTGTCTTGAAGTGGTCCAGGAACATGAGGTTTCTCCGGTATTCTTCGGCGGACGTCACGCCGTCAGCGCCAGGTATTCCGCATTGCGGCGGTCGAGCAGGGTGCGGACGGCCTCGCCGGCTTCGTCGAGCGGGAAGGTCCGCACCGGGCCGGGCCTGAGCTTGCCGGCGCCGACCAGCTCGAACAGCTCTTCCGAAGCTGCCAGCAGGTCGCCGGGATCCACGATCCAGGCCGCGAGCGTCGGCCGGGCGAGGACGAGGGACCGCGCCTCCAGCTGCCGGAGCGGCAAGAGTGGAGGCGATCCGGCAACATCGCCGAAGCCGATAGCCATGCCCGCGGGCGCAAGGCAGTCGAGGCAGCGGGCGAAGGTCTCACCGCCGGCTGCGTCATAAACGACATCCGCGCCCCGGCCCCCGGCTATCGCGCGGACCTGCGAGGCAAAATCTTCCGGTCCGGAAACGACCGTGTGGACGCAGCCGTTTGCCCTTGCGGTCTCCGCCTTCTCCTCGCTGCCGACCGCGCCGACGACCTCCGCGCCGACGGCGGCTGCCCACTGGCAGAGCAGCCGCCCGACACCGCCGGCCGCGCCGGTAACCAGTACGATTTCGCCCGGCTGTACACGGCGCAGCCGGCGCAACAGATAGTGGACGGCGAGGCCCCGGCGGAGGATGGGGGGGGCGGGCCCCGGCGGGCGGGCCGGGACATGGCGGCGCGCGCGCCAGGCGCGGGGCAGGTCGGCATAGGCCAGCCGGTCGCCGGGCCGGATGCCCTCGATGCCCGCGCCCACCGCCTCGGCAACTCCTGCCGCCGCGACGCCGGGAACGAAGGCCGCCCCTTCCTCCGGCGCCTCGATACCGCAGCGGTCGAGCCCGAAAGCCGTCTGCCGGAGCCGCACCTCGCCGGGGCCGGGCGGCCCGACGGACTCCTCCTCGACGGCCGGGGCCGCTGAGCCCGGCCGGATGCGAACGACCGCCGTCATCGTCGCGCCGTCAGGCGGCGTCGGCCTGCATGCGCTCCGGCACGGTCAGCCCGAACAGTTTCGCCGCGTTCAGGCCGAGGATTTTCGCCCGGTCGGCTTCGTCGAGCCCGCCCATGGTGCGCTCTATGGCCTCGCCGGAATGCGGCCAGGTGCCTTCGTGGTGGGGATAATCGTTCGCCCACATGAAGTTGCCGGTGAGGCCCCAGTCCTTCGCGAGCGCCAGGCCCGCCGGGTCTTCCTGGAAGGTGGCGTAGCCGTGTGCGCGGTAATAGTCCGACGGCAGGCCCTGGAGCTTCGGGCGCACCCACATATGGTGCTTGCGATAGGCCTCGTCCATCGCGTCGAGCAGCCAGGGCACCCAGCCGATGCCGGCCTCGATGGTGGCGAAGCGGATCTTCGGGAAGCGCTCCAGCACGCCCGAGGCGCAGAGGTTCGCCACCGGCTCGATGGTCGGCGAAAGCGAGTGGGTCACATAGTTTATGACCGCCCCGCCATTGCCGCGCGAGGCGCGCGGGTCGCGCCCGGTGCTGACATGGAAGGTGACCGGCATGCCGGTTTCCTCGACCAGCGCCCAGAGCGGGTCGAAATGCGGCAGGTTGTAGTTCACATGGTCCACATCGTGCCCGCCCCAGCGGGGCTTGCAGGGCAGGGTGAGGGCCTTGTAGCCGAGTCCGGCGCAGCGCTCGATCTCGGCGAGCGTGCCTTCGAGATCGCCGGTCGCGACGGCCGCCACGGGCACCATCTTCTCCGGCCAGGCGCCGAACTGTTCCCAGGCCCAGTCGTTCCACACGCGGCACTGCGCGTTGGCGAACACCGGGTCCGGCGTCGCCCACATGGCGAGGCCCTTGTTCGGGAAGATGATTTCGGCGTCGATGCCGTCGCCCTCATTGTCGCGGATGCGGCCCTCGGGATCGGCGCCTGCCTGCGAGCGCACCCAGTCTTCGCCCTCGAAGCTCATGATCCGGATGCGGTCCGGCCGGTAGCCTTCGCAATAGCGCCACTGCACGCCGTTCTCGTCGGTGACGACGCGCGGCGCGCGCTCGCGGTATTTCTCCGGCAGGCGCGTCGCCCAGAGGTCCGGCGGCTCATTGGCGTGGCTGTCGGTCGAGACCATGTAGTATTTCTTCGGGTCGCCGGCGCGCGCGGTGCGCGTCCAGCCTTCGTGTCCCGGCGTTTCCAGCCGCCAGAGGTTCTCGGCATTGATGGCGATATCGTTCATGGGGTCCCGAATACTCCCTCAGATGATCATTCGCGCCGGACGCTACCCGCTCAGGCCCCGGGCGTCCATACCGGCCCTGTCCCGGAAAGGGGGAAGTCGTTGACCCGGCAGGAAAAACCGTGGTGGCGCCCCGAGGCTTACGCCGCCCGCCGCCCGGCACTGCTCGAGCGCGCGGCGCTGCTGCGGCGCATGCGGGACTGGTTCCACGGGCAGGGTTTCGTCGAGGTCGAGACGCCGGCGCTCCAGGTGTCCGCCGGCATGGAGGTGCATGTCGCGACCTTCGCCGCGGAGCTGTCGGAGCCGGGAGGGCGGTCCCGCGCGCTCCGGCTGCACACCTCGCCCGAGATCGCGATGAAGAAGCTGCTGGTGGCCGGCGAGCCCCGCCTCTTCCAGTTCGCGCGCGTCTTCCGAAATGGCGAGCGCTCGGCCACGCACCATCCGGAGTTCACCCTGCTGGAGTGGTACCGGGCGGGCGCCGGCTGGCGCGACCTCATCCCCGATTGCGAGGCCCTGCTGGCGCTCGCGGGCCCGGAGCTCCGATGGAACGGGCGGCGCGTGGCGACGGCCGCGCCCTTTGAGCGGCTGTCGGTGGCGGCCGCCTTCCGGGACCGGCTCGGCCTCGACGTGCTGGCGGCCGACAGGGCCGGGCTCGCCGCCGCCTGCCGGGAAGAGGGGCTGGAGCCAGAAAGGGAAGACAGCTGGGAGGACCTGTTCTTCCGCCTGTTCCTCAACCGCATCGAGCCGCATCTGGGCCTGGAGCGCCCGACCGTGCTGCACGGATGGCCGGCGCGCATGGCGGCGCTCGCCCGCATCGACGCGGACGATCCGCGCACCGCGGAGCGCTTCGAGATCTATGTCGGCGGGCTGGAGCTCGCCAACGCCTTCGGGGAGCTGACCGACGCCGCCGAGCAGCGCCGGCGCTTCGAGGCCGCGGCGCGCGAGCGCCGGGCGCTCCATGGCGACGATCTGCCCATCGACGAGGACTTCCTTTCCGCGCTCGAACACGGCATGCCGGCCTCGGCGGGCATCGCGCTCGGCTTCGACCGGCTTGCGATGCTGGCCGTGGGCGCGGACCGCATCGAGGACGCGCTCTGGGCGCCTGTGGCGGGGGCGGACGAAGACGAAGCATAAGGAGGGAAACGGACAATGCGCGGTCCGTGTTCTTCCCTTTCGCTTTCCAGCGCGATGAGCGCCAGATTGGTGAGGGAGGTTTTTCGGGACCCCCAATTGCCCTCTATCCCGACGACACGGATCCCGGGCCCGCTCCCTTCGGCAGGCTCGGGACGGGCCCTTCAATACGCGCCCGCTGGCGGCGTTGACTCGCGGGGGCGCGTTGGGTAGCTTCCCGCCGGCCGGCGGAAATGAGCGGGGTGTTCCATGGGGGTTTCGCTGCCTCCCGACTATAAGCCTTCCGGAAGCGAAGATTTCATGAACCCGATGCAGCAGGAATATTTCCGGCTGAAGCTGCTGGACTGGAAGGAGCGCCTGATTCGCGACTCCGGCGAAGCCGTCGTTCAGCTGCAGAGCGACAGCCTTCGGGTCGCCGACGACGGTGAACGCGCCTCGATGGAGACCGACAAGCGCCTCGCGCTCCGCACCCGCGACCGGGCGCGCAAGCTGATCGCCAAGATCGACCAGGCGCTGAAGCGGATCGACGAGGGAACCTACGGCTATTGCGAACAGACCGACGAACCTATAGACCTCGGGCGGCTGGAAGCCCGGCCGATCGCGACGCTTTCCATCCAGGCGCAGGAGCGCCATGAGCGGAGCGAGCGTATGCACCGGTCGGACTGAGGCTTCCCGGAAGGCCGCATTCCGGCGGCGCCCATCCTCCATCGACCCGGCGAACGGCAAACCCCAATGACCCTGGATTACCGCGACACCGTCTTCCTGCCGAAGACGGATTTCCCGATGCGCGCCGGCCTCGCCCGGCGCGAGCCGCAGATCCTGGCGCGCTGGGAGGCGCAGGACCTGTTCGCACGCCAGCGCGAGGCGGCGCGCGGACAGGAGAAGTTCATCCTGCACGATGGCCCGCCCTATGCGAACGGCCACCTGCATATCGGCCATGCGCTCAACAAGATCCTGAAGGACGTCATCAACCGCAGCCGGCAGATGACCGGCATGGACGCCCACTACATTCCGGGCTGGGACTGCCACGGCCTGCCGATCGAGTGGAAGGTCGAGGAGGATTACCGCGCCGGGGGCCGGGACAAGGACGCGGTGCCGATCCTGGAGTTCCGCCGCGAATGCCGGGAGTTCGCCGCGCTCTGGATCGACACCCAGCGCGAGGAGTTCAAGCGGCTCGGCGTGCTCGGCGACTGGGACAATTACTACACCACTATGTCGAACGGGGCCGAGGCGGCCATTGCCGGCGAAATCTGCCGCTATGTCATGAATGGCGGCCTCTATCGCGGCATGAAGCCGGTCCTCTGGTCGGTGGCGGAGAAGACCGCGCTCGCCGACGCCGAGGTCGAATACGATGACCATGTCTCGCCCTGGATCCATGTCGCCATGCCGGTGCTGCGCGGGCTGGAAGGCCCCGCGGCGCTGGTCATCTGGACCACGACGCCCTGGACCATCCCCGGCAATCGTGGCCTCGCCGTCGCGACCGGCGCCGACTATGTGCGCATTTCCGTTCCCGGCCGCGCGGAGGCGCTGATCGTCGCCGAGGCCAGGCTCCAGCCCTTCCTCGCGGAATGCGGCATCGAGGGCCACGAGGTGCTGGCGCGCTTCAAGGGGGCGGAGCTTGTGGGCGCGGTCGCGGCGCATCCGCTCGCGGCGTTCGGCTACGACACGCAGTCGCCGGTGATGGCCGCCGATTTCGTCACCATGGACCAGGGCACGGGCGTTGTGCATATCGCGCCCGGCCACGGCGCGGACGACTTCAACCTGGGCGTCGCCAACGGGCTGGAGGTCACCGACTACCTGGACGGCGACAGCATGTACCGGCCGCATGTGCCGCACTTTGCGGGCGAGCGGGTGCTGACGGAAGACGGCAAGCCGGGCGGGGCCGACGACTCTGTCATCGCCGCGCTGGAGCAGTCGGGCGCGCTGCTCGGCAAGGGCAAGCTGCAGCACAGCTACCCGCATTCATGGCGCTCGCACGCGCCGCTCATCTTCCGCGCGACGACCCAGTGGTTCATCTCGATGGAGACCAACGATCTCCGGGAGAAGGCGCTGGAGGCGGTCGCCCAGACCCGTTTCGTGCCGGAGAGCGGCCGCCGCCGGCTCGGCTCCATGATCGAGGGCCGGCCCGACTGGTGCGTCTCGCGCCAGCGCGCCTGGGGCGTGCCGATCCCGGTATTCACCCATCGCGAAACCGGGGAGCTGCTGCGCGACGAGGCCGTCAACGAGCGCGTGCTGGCGGCGTTCCGCGAGGGGGGCGGGGACGCCTGGTTCGAGCTGCCGGCGTCGCATTTCCTCGGACCCGACCGCGACCCGGAGGACTGGGACCAGGTGCAGGATATCGTCGAGGTGTGGTTCGACTCGGGCTCGACCCACGCCTTCGTGCTGGAAGGCAACGAGACCCAGCGCTGGCCGGCCTCGCTCTATCTGGAAGGCTCGGACCAGCATCGCGGCTGGTTCCACTCCTCGCTTCTGGAGGCCGCCGGCACGCGCGGCCGCGCGCCCTTCGACGCGGTGCTGACGCATGGCTTCGTGCTCGACGAGGACGGGCGCAAGATGTCGAAATCGCTCGGCAACGTGACCGCGCCGCAGACCGTTATCGACCGTTACGGCGCCGACATCCTGCGCATCTGGACGGTCTCGGCCGACTATTCCGACGATCTGCGCATCGGCGAGAACATCCTGAAGCACCAGGCCGAGCTCTACCGGCGCATCCGCAACACGCTGCGCTACCTGCTCGGCAATCTCGCGGGATTCGATGCGGGCGAGCGCGTGGCGCCGGCGGACATGCCGGAACTGGAACGCTGGGTGCTGCACCGGCTCTGGGAGCTCGACCGGCTGGTGCGCCGGGCCATTGAGGATTACGACTTCCATGCGATGTGGACGGCGCTCCACAATTTCTGCGCCGTGGACCTGTCCGCCTTCTATTTCGATATCCGCAAGGACGTCCTCTACTGCGACCCGGAATCGAGCCTCGCGCGCCGGTCCGCGCGAACCGTGCTGGACCTGGTGTTCGACTGCCTGACGGCATGGACCGCGCCCATCCTGTGCTTCACCGCCGAGGAAGCCTGGCTTGCGCGTCACGGCGACGCCGAAGGCGAATCGGTGCATCTGCGCCGGTTCCCCGAGGTGGCGCAGGATTGGCGGGACGACGCGCTGGCGGCGCGCTGGGCGGAGGTGAGGACCGTGCGCCGGGTCGTGACCGGCGCCATAGAGCGCGAACGGGCCGCGAAGCGGATGCGCTCCGGCCTGGAAGCGGCGCCGGTGGTCTGGCTCGCCCCGGAACGCCGGGCATCGCTCGACGGGCTCGACCTTGCCGAGATCGCCATCGTCTCGACGCTCGCTTTCGGCGAGGGCGAGCCGCCCGCCGAGGCCTTCCGGCTGGAAGACGTGGAGGGCGTGGCGGTCATGCCTTCGGCCTCCGACGACGAGCGCTGCGCACGCTGCTGGCGCCGCCTGCCGGATGTGGGCGGGGCGGACGCGGATATCTGCGGGCGTTGCGCCGATGCGGTCCGGGCGCCGCCGCCGGAAGCGGCCGCCTGAGCCGGGTGCGCATGCCCGCGGCCTGGGGGCTGGTTGCTGCGGTTCTGGTTTTCGCCGCGGACCAGGCGTCCAAGCTCTGGGTGCTGGCCGCCCAGTCGGGCCTGCCGGTCGAAATCGCGCCCTTCTTCAACATCGTGCTGGTCTGGAACCGGGGCGTGAGTTTCGGCATGTTCGGCTCCGTCGGGCCGCTGGTGCTGGCGGCGCTTGCGGGCGCTGTGGCGCTGGTACTGATCGTGTGGATGCTGCGCTCCCCGCGGCGTTTCGAGGCGCTGGCGCTCGGCGCCGTCGCCGGCGGGGCGGCGGGCAATATCCTCGACCGGCTCCTGCGCGGCGCTGTGGTGGACTTTCTTGACTTCCATATCGCCGGCTGGCACTGGTATGCCTTCAATCTGGCCGATTCCGCCATTACCGTCGGCATCGCCATGCTGTTGTTCGACGCCGTGTTCATGGGCAGGCGGCGGACCGGGGGAACCGGCGGCGGGAAGGAACGAAGCGCATGACGATCCGGTCGTTAGCACTGGTTGCGGGCGCGGTGTTCGCTCTCGGCGCATGCGATGTGGCCCGGACCCTCGGCATCGACCGCGAGGGGCCGGACGAATTCGCCGTGCTCCGCCACGCGCCGCTCACCGTCCCCCCCGATTTCCGCCTCCGCCCGCCGGAGCCCGGCACGGTGCGCCCGCAGGAACTTGCGCCGCGCGAAAGCACGCGGCAGACGCTGACGGGCGCGACGACAAGCGAAGGGGCGGAGCGGTCCGCAGGCGAATCGGTGCTTCTCTCCAAGATGGGCGGCGCGCAGGTGGACAGCAGCTTCCGCCAGCGCATCGACAAGGAGACCGCCGAGATCGCCGCCAAGAACCGGCGGCTGCTCGACGACCTGATCTTCTGGGAAGACCGCAAGACGCATGCGAGCGTCGTCGATGCCCGGGCGGAGAGCAAGCGCCTGCGCGAGAACGAAGCCCTGGGCAAACCGCCGACCGAGGGCGAGACTCCGACGATCCAGCGCCGGTAGGGCGGAGGAACGCGGACGGTGCTGGGCGACCTTCCATACCGGCAGGACCTGTCGCGCTGTTCGGGCGTCGCCGGCAGCGATGCTTTCGAGCGGGCGCTCGCGGGAACGGCGGAGGGGCTTGCAGCCCTGCGCCGTGCCTATGACGACGGCAGCCTGCCCCTGTTGCGCCTGCCGGAAGCGCAGGGCGACCTCGCCATGATCGAGGCGCGCGCCGAGCATCACCGCGAGCATGCCGACGATGTCGTCATCCTCGGCACGGGCGGTTCCAGCCTCGGCGGGCAGGCGCTCTATGCGCTTGCCGATTCCGGCTTCGGGCCGAGCGGCGATTCCCCCCGCCTGCATTTCCTCGACAATATCGACCCCCACACCTTCGACCACCTGTTCCGCAGCCTCGACCTCGCGCGCACCGACTTCCTGGCGATTTCGAAGTCGGGCGGGACGGCCGAGACGCTGCTGCAGTTCCTGGTTTGCCTGGAGGCGCTTGCGGACAATGTCGGCCGGGAGGGTGCGGCCCCGCATGTGACCGTTATCGCCGAACCCGGCGCGAACCCACTGAGAGCCCTCGCCGAGTCATGGGACTTCACCGTGATCGACCACGATCCCGGCATAGGCGGGCGCTATGCGGCGCTGACGCCGGTCGGGCTGCTGCCCGCGGTGATCGCCGGCCTCGATCCGGCGGCGCTGCGCGAAGGCGCACACCAGGTGCTGCACGGGACCCTTAACGCCCGGACACCCGGCGCGAGCGGCCCGGCGCTCGGCGCGGCGCTGAATGTTGCTGCGGGCCGGAGCACGGTGCTGGCGGCCTATGCCGACAGGCTGCTTCCCTTCACCATGTGGTTTCGCCAGCTCTGGGCCGAGAGCCTCGGTAAGGACGGCAAGGGCACGCTGCCGGTTCCGGCCACGGGCGCCGTTGACCAGCACAGCCAGCTTCAGCTCTGGCTCGACGGCCCGGACGACAAGCTGTTCACCGTGGTCACGGCCGAAACCGCCGGGCGCGGGCGCATCGTGCCGCCGGCGCTGGTGGAGGACGGGCGGCTGGAATGGCTCGCCGGGCGCAGCATGGGCGACCTGCTCGACGCCGAGGCGCGCGCGACCGTGGAAACGCTGGCGCAAAAGGGCAGGCCGGTGCGCCAGCTGCTCCTGGAGCGCATCGACGAGGCCGCGCTCGGTGCGCTGATGATGCATTTTATGCTGGAAACGATCCTCGCGGCCCACCTGCTCGGGGTCGATCCTTTCGACCAGCCGGCGGTCGAGCAGGGCAAGGTGCTGGCGCGGGACTATCTCGGCGCCATGGGCCGTCGGTGATGCTGCGCCGCCTGCCGGACGCGGTGGTCAACCGCATCGCGGCGGGCGAGGTGGTCGAGCGCCCGGCGGCGGCGGTCAAGGAACTGGTCGAGAATGCGATAGACGCAGGCGCGGGGCGCATCGACTGCGGCCTGCGCGCCGGCGGCGCGGCCTGGATTTCCGTGGACGATGACGGCGCCGGCATTGCCCGCGCCGACCTCGCGCTGGCGCTCGAACGCCACGCCACCTCTAAGCTTGCCGATGACGATCTTGTCGATATCCGCACGCTCGGCTTTCGCGGCGAAGCGCTGCCGTCGATCGGCGCCGTCGCGCGCCTGACGATCGTCAGCCGGGCGGAGGGCGCGACGGAGGCGGGGCGCATCGCGGTCGATAACGGCGAACCGGGCGCAGTCGAGCCAGCGGCCCGCGCACGCGGCACGCGGGTGGAGGCGGCGGGCCTCTTCCGCGCCGTGCCCGCGCGGCTCAAATTCCTGAAATCCGCGCGCGCCGAATATCTCGCCGCTGCCGACATGCTGAAGCGGCTCGCCATGGCGCGCCCCGCCATCGCCTTCTCGCTGGAGCATGACGGCCGCCGCGCCTGGGCCTCGCCGGCGGCTTCCGATCCCCTGGCCCGGCTAGCTGACGTGCTGGGGGCGGAGTTCGCGGAGAACTCGGTTCCGGTCGCGCTGGAGGCGGACGGGCTCCGCCTCTCCGGCCATGCCGGCCTGCCGACCTGGCATCGCGGCACGGCGCAGGCGCAATATCTGTTCGTCAACGGCCGCCCCGTGCGCGACCGGCTGCTCCAGGGCGCGGTCCGCGCGGGCTATGAGGAGCTTGTGCCGCGCGGGCGCTTTCCCGTGCTGGCGCTCTTCCTGGATGTGCCGCCCGACCGGGTGGATGTGAACGTGCATCCGGCGAAGACGGAAATCCGCTTCCGCGACGGGGGCCGGGTGCGCTCGCTCATCGTCTCCGCGCTCCGCCGGGCGCTCGCCGAAGAAGGCCACCGCGCCGCCGTGCCCCCCGCCGGGTTTGGGATGGGCGGCGTTGGCGCCGCCGGTTCGCTCATCGGGCGCTTCCGGCCGGGCGGCACTGGCGCCCCGCCCCTGGAACTCGCCGAACGCGCCGCCGTCTGGCAGGCGCCGCTCGACCCCGGATTGCATCCGTCGGCCCCGCCGCCCGCGCCGGAGGCGCCGGAGGCCGCCGGCCTGCCGCTGGGCGCCGCCCGTGCGCAGCTTCACGACACCTATATCGTGGCCCAGACCGGGGACGGCATCGTGTTGGTGGACCAGCATGCGGCGCATGAGCGGCTCGTGCTCGAACGCATGCGCCGGGCGCTTGCGGACGGCCCGCCACCGCGCCAGACGCTGCTGCTGCCGGAGGTCGTCGAACTCGAGGAGGCCGGGGCCGAGCGGCTCGCGGCCAAGGCGGAGGAGCTGGGCGAACTGGGCCTCGTGCTGGAGCGCTTCGGCCCGGAGGCTGTACTGGTGCGCGAGACGCCGGCGGCGCTGGGCGAGGCCGATGTTAAGGGGCTGGTGCGCGACCTCGCCGACGATCTCGCCGAGCACGGGCTGGCATTGACGCTGAAGGAGCGGCTGGAGCATGTGGCGGCGACCATGGCCTGCCACGGCTCGGTGCGCGCCGGCCGCCGCCTCGGCGCGCAGGAGATGGATGCGCTTCTGCGCGAAATGGAGGCCACGCCCCGCTCCGGCCAGTGCAATCACGGCCGCCCGACCTATGTGGAGCTCAAACTCGCGGATATCGAGCGCCTGTTCGGCCGGCGCTGAGGAAACGGCCTGTCGGGCAGTCCGACGCCCTCAGCAAGCCGGCGGGGCGAGCAGTTCGAGTTCTTTCAGGCGGTAGCGGATCGTGAAATCGGGGAAGGCGACCTCGGCGTCGCCGCCGACGCCGTTCTCGTAAAACCATTCGGTCGACTCGAAGGCGGGCGTGGTGTCGTCGTTCGCGCCGAAGAAGGCTATTCGCGCCCGCCAGCGCGCGAGGCCGTCGAGTTCCTCCGGCGCCTCCGGCGCCGTGCCCGCCGCACTGTCCGGCAATACCAGGAGGCTCGCGGTCAGGAGGTCGTCCTCGTCCTCGCCGAAGAAGACCGTGCGCGTGAACAGGCCGTTGCCGGTCCTCGCGTGCTCGATGACTTTCTCTATCCAGGCGCCGGGGAAGAGCGTCCCGGGTGCGAGCGCGAGGCGGTCCCCGTCCGGCCGGCTATAGACGACCTCGCCGCCTGCGCCGGGCACCGGGAGGCGCGCCCTGCCGCGCCGCTCCTCGACCGGAAGGCCGGTCCGGCTGGTCTTGCCCGAGAAGCCGTAGGCCGTTCCGTCCAGCCGTTCCCACGCCGAGAAGTCCACCCGCACGGCTACCGGTTCCCCTTCGTCCGACTGGATCAGCAGGCGGGTCTCGCGGGTCACGACCGTCCGTTCGCAATCGGAAGTCCATTCATAGGCCGCCGCTCCCGACAGGCCGCCGATACCGGAGGATGCGCCGGCGCGCACCAGCCCGACCTCGTAAAATGCCCGGTGCGGCGCGATTGCGCCGCCCCCCGCCTCCGTTCCCGCCGCAGTTGCGAGCAGTACGAGTCCGGCCAGGGCGGCTCGTCCTCCAAGGCGGCCGAGGTGCTGTCCGGTGTGTCCCGAACCCATGTCCGACCTCCCCGTCTGATGCCTGGGGTTATACCGGATTGCACCGGAAGGGAAGCCGTGCCCGATTGCCCGGAAGGGGCTTCCGCCCTATAATGGCGGCGCCGGGCATGCTCGGCTATGGCGATAAACGCTATGCGAAATAAGCGTTGCGGACCCGGGGGCAGTACCCGGCGCCTCCACCATCCTGCGGGGGCGAACCAGGATCGACGTGCGTGGTAAAGGCATGGTTTTCGTTCGGCATGGCACCACCGTTATCGGGCCGCAACTCAAGTGCGAATGACAATGAGGTCGCACTCGCTGCCTGATCGCTGATCGGGTAAGCGCGGTTTGGAGGGCACCGGGCAACAGAAGCCCTCCACCCGCCGCGCGCAACGCGGCGATTCGAACACCTGCCGTGAGCAACGCGGCGGCGCCGCACCGTTCCGGGGGGCGGGGGAGCGATGGCTGACGATTTCTTGCAATACGACCGGCTGGTCGAGGACGCGATGCGCAGCGTCGTCCGCCGCGCGCTCGAGGAAGCGGCTGAAAACGGCCTGCCCGGCAACCACCATTTCTACATCACCTTTTCGACCCGCCATCCGGCCGCCGCGGTGCCGCCGCGCCTCGCCGCGCAATATCCCGAGACCATGACCATCGTGCTCCAGCACCAGTATTACGGGCTGGAGGTCCACTCGACCCATTTCGAGGTCACGCTCTCCTTCAACCGCATGCAGGAGCGCTTGCATGTTCCCTGGGAGGCCGTGACCGTGTTTCACGACCCGTCGGTCGATTTCGGCCTGCGCTTCTCCCGCGAGGGCGTCGAGCCGCTGCTGCCGGTCGAAGAGGCCGGGGAAGAAGAGGCCGGGCAGCCGGAGGGCGGCAAGGGGGACAAGGGCGAAGGCGGCGGCAATGTCGTGTCGCTGGACCGGTTCCGCAAGAAATAGGGGGCGCGCCGATGCCCGAATTCGCCTTCCACGAGATGTTCCCGCTCGCCAAGGGCGACACCCCATGGCGGTCGCTCGAAGGAGATTTCGTCTCCGTCGAGCGGTTCCGGGGCGGGGATTTCGTCTGCGTCGAGCCGGAGGCGCTTAGCCTGCTGGCGCGCGAGGCGTTCCACGACATCTCGCATCTGCTCCGGCCCGGGCATCTGGCCCAGCTCGCGTCGATCCTCGACGACCCCGAGGCCTCGCCCAACGACCGGTTCGTCGCGCTCGACCTGTTGAAGAACGCGAATATTGCCGCGGGCGGCGTATTGCCGATGTGCCAGGACACTGGCACCGCCATCGTCATGGGCAAGAAGGGCGAGCGGGTGCTGACCGGCGGCGGGGACGAGGAGGCGCTCTCGCGCGGCATCTTCCGCGCCTACACGGAGGACAATCTGCGCTATTCGCAGCTTTCCCCCGTATCCATGTTCGAGGAGCGCAACACCGGTTCCAACCTGCCGGCGCAGTTCGACCTGTATTCGACGCCCGGCGAGGAATACGAGCTGCTGTTCATTGCCAAGGGCGGCGGCTCCGCCAACAAGTCCTTCCTCTACCAGGCGACGCCCGCGACCCTGCATCCGGACCGGCTGCTCGCCTTCATCGACGAGAAAATCCGCACGCTCGGCACCGCCGCCTGCCCGCCCTACCACCTCGCGGTCGTCGTCGGCGGCACCTCGGCGGAGTTGAACCTGAAGACCGTCAAGCTAGCCAGCACGGGCTATCTGGACGGCCTGCCGACCGAGGGCGGGCCGCATGGCAATGCCTACCGGGACCGGGAAACCGAGGAAAAGATCTTGGAAGCGACGCGGGCCATGGGCATCGGCGCGCAATTCGGCGGCAAGTATTTCTGCCACGATGTGCGCGTCGTGCGCCTGCCGCGCCACGGCGCCTCGCTGCCCATCGGCATCGGCGTCTCCTGCTCGGCCGACCGCCAGGCGCTGGCGAAGATTACCCGCGACGGCGTCTTCCTCGAGGCTCTCGAGCGCGATCCGGCGCGCTTCCTGCCGGAGACGGACGCGGGCATGCTCGGCGGCGAGGTGGTCGCGCTCGACCTCAACCGGCCGATGGACGAAATCCGGGCCGAGCTCTCGCGCCATCCGATCCGCACCCGCCTGGCGCTGACCGGCTCGATCACCGTTGCGCGCGACCTTGCGCACCAGAAGATCGAGGCGAGGCTCGCGGCGGGCGAGACAATGCCGGACTATTTCCGCGACCACCCGATCTACTATGCCGGTCCGGCCAAGACGCCGGAAGGCATGGCGTCGGGGTCCTTCGGGCCGACGACGGCCGGGCGCATGGACGCTTTCGTGGATGCCTTCCAGGCCGCTGGCGGCAGCCATGTCATGCTGGCGAAGGGCAACCGCTCGGCCCAGGTGACGGCGGCCTGCAAGGCGCATGGCGGCTTCTATCTGGGCTCGGTCGGCGGCTCCGCGGCTCGGCTCGCCCAAGACCATATCCGCAAGGTGGAGGTCCTGGAATATCCGGAGCTCGGCATGGAGGCGATCTGGCGCATCGAGGTCGAGGACTTCCCCGCCTTCATCGTCATAGACGACAAGGGCAACGACTTCTTCGCCGGAATTTGACGGAAAGGGAAGAGTCCCTGCGGACGCTTGCGCGCCCGCAGGGAAGCAGCTGGATCAGGTGATTGCGACCGGATTGCCGATCGAGCCGGTAGCGCCCTTGATCGGCAACGGCGCGAACACATAGACGAACTGGTACGCCCCGTCGGCGATCAGGTCGTCGAAGACCAGGTTCTCATGGATGTAGATGCCGTTGCGGGTGATGAGCTCGTTATGAACCACGAACGCCTTCTTCGGGTCCGGGTTCGGCACCACCTCGACCGGCCAGGTGTCGCCGCCGACGAGGCACACGCCCTTGTCCACGAGGATCTTCGCGACATCCATGCCGATGCCGGGACAACCGGAATTGAAGCGGTCGTTGTTCTTTATCCAGAGGTCGCCCCAGCCGGTGTTGAAGAACACCGCGTCGCCTTCCTTGATGTCGTCGAGCGACATGCCCTGCGCGGCAAGCGCGGTATCGACATTGGCCGGCGTGATCTCGTTGCCGGCGTCCCATGCCTGCTGCGGCTTCACATCGATCAGGTGGCCGCGAGTGAAGAACGGCTTGACATGCTCCATGCCGATCTTCTGGAGCCCGTAGGCGCCCTCGACCTCGGCTCCGGTGAAGCCGTTATAGTAGCGGTGGTCCGCCTTGTCCGTCGCCGAACCGACGATGGCGCCGATATGGCCGAGACCGTCGAACTGGGTGCCGACCTGGCCGATTTCGGTCGCGAGATATTCGTCGTTATAGACGAGCTGGTTCTCGCCGAACGGCCCGCCCGTCGGGGCGCCGGGAATGCGGAGCGCGAAGCCGCGCGGCCCGAAGAAGGGAATACTCGGCTCGTAATCCCGCCCGATACGGCGGACCTTGCCGTTCTTGATCCACTTGACCGCGTCGAGCGTCTTCTCCGGCGACATCCAGTTGGAGGCGCCGGCCTGGTCGCCCTCGCCCCAGCGCGACGGCCACCACTTCTCGCCGATGGGCGTCATGTGGCTGTCCGCCTTGGCTTCCTGGACGCTGCCGCCCGTCATCGCCGCGCCGGCGGCCGCCACCGCGCCCGCGCCCACCGCGGCCGTGCGCATGAAACTCCGACGGTCCGGCGACTCGATGTCGGCCGTCTTCGGCAGCGACTCGAACTTGCTGAAGATCATGTGCCTCACTCCCCTTGCGGCTATTCCGGTAATTGTAGGACTGTATCCTGAGCCCCGGTTCGCCGGCAGGTCAAGACTGGACAACAAGAAAAGCGTTGCCGATGAGTATTTTCGAAGCCCATGCGCCGGAGGCTCGCCTGCCGGTGACCGTGCTGACCGGCTTCCTCGGCAGCGGCAAGACCACCCTGCTGAACGCGCTGCTGCGCGACCCGGACATGGCCGGCACGGCGGTGATCGTGAACGAGTTCGGCGACATCGCGCTCGACCATCTGCTGGTCGAGGCGGTGGATGGCGAGACCATGGTGGTCAACGGCGGCTGCGTGTGCTGCCAGCTGCGCTCCGACCTGGAGGAGACCTTGCGCGACCTGCTGGCGCGCAGGCGCGACGGCGAGGTGCCGCCTTTCGAGCGCGTGGCGGTGGAGACGACGGGGCTCGCCGACCCGGCGCCGATCGCGCAGATGCTGCTGAACAACCCGCTGGTGTCGCGCTTCTACCGGCTGGACGGCATTGCGGCGACGGTGGACGGCGTGCTCGGGCCGGGCCATCTCGGCGAGCAGCCGGAAGCTGTGAAGCAGGTCGCGCTCGCCGACCGCATTATCGTGACCAAGTGCGACCGGGACGACGCGACGCCGGAAGCGCTGGTCGAACTGCTGGATCGGCTGGCTCCCGGCGCGGAGCGGCGCGAGGCCGCAATGGGCGCGGTTTCGCCAGATTTCCTGTTCGGCCTCGACACGGCCGATGCCCGCTGGCTCGGTCTCGACGCCGAAGAGGAGGACGGCCACGATCGCGGGCACGACCATGAGCACGGCCATGATCTCAGCGACATCGACACCGTGTCGCTGGTCTTCGAGGAGCCGATAGACTGGATGGCGTTCTCGCGCTGGCTCGCGGAGCTGCGCAATGTCCACGGCAAGCAGCTGCTCCGCGTCAAGGGTATCCTGAACCTGGAGGGCGAGGACGGGCCGGTCGTGGTCCACGGCGTGCAGCATATTTTCCAGTCGCCGGTGCGCATGGCCGGGTGGCCGGACGAGGACCGGCGCTCGCGCCTCGTCTTCATCACCCGCGGCCTGCCGCGCGAAACCCTGCTCGCGGGCATCGGTGGCGACGCCTGAACCGGCGCGCCGGGACTTCGGAGTCGTGCCGGGGGTCGAGCGGGACCTGAACAGCTCGAGCGGCGAGGCCGCACGCTCATAGGGAATCGATGTCTGTGTCGCCGGACGCTGCTGCGGAAAGAGCTTGCCCGCTGCTCCTGGGCAGCATGGCGCTCGCGGTGTTCCTGACCGTCACGGCGGTGGCGATGCTCGGGCCCCTGCTCGTGGACATGGCCGGGGCGCTCGGCGTCACGGTTCCCCTCGCGGGGCAGCTCGTCACGGCGGCCGCCGCGGTCTGGGCGGTGACGGCCCTGGTGGCGGGGCCGGTCTCCGACGCATACGGACGCAAGCCGGTGCTCCTTATCGGGCTTTGCTTCCTGGCGGCCGGGTCGCTCGGCATCGGGCTGGCTCCGACATTCGCCGCGGCAGTAGGCTTCAGCCTGCTGGTCGGGGTCGGCGGCGGCATGGTGCCCCCGACATGCATCGCGCTTGTCGGAGACTTGATCGGGCACGGGCGCCAGCCCCGGTCCATCGCGATCCTGACCATGCAGCCCGGGATGAGCATCCTGCTGGGGGTCCCTCTGGCTGCCGTGCTCGGCGACTTCGCCGGCTGGCGCGTTCCTTTTCTGGCGCTGGGGCTGGTGTTGCTCCTGCCTGCACTGTTGCTCCTCGTGCTGGTGCCACACCGCCGGCCGCCGGCAAGCCGCGCGAATCTGGCCGGACGGATGATGAGGGTCGCTGCATTTCGGGTCACCTGGTGCATGGCCGGCACGAATGTGCTGGCACGCGGCGCCTGGGGGGCGGTTCTCACGTTCCTGCCGCCCTATCTGATCCTGACCTATGGCCTGCGAACGGCAGAGGTCGGGCTGCCCATGGCGGCTGTAGCCCTCTGGATGACCGCGGCGCCGCTGCTGGCCGGAAGAATAGGCCGCATGCGCAAGCGGCTCGGCGTTACGGCCGCCCTGCTGATGGCCGCTGCCGCGCCGGCGCTGGGCATATTCTTCCTGGGCTGGGGAACCTGGTTCTCGGGGTCGGCGGCGGGCCTCTTCATGTTGCTCGTCGTTCCCGTCACCACCGTGCTCTCAATTCTGATCGCAGAGAACGGGGGCGATTCCCGCGGCGCGCTCGCAGGCGTCATATCCAGCAGCAATTGGGGCGGCACTGCCATAGGCGCGGCGGTAGGAGGCGCGCTGATAGCGCATTTCGGCTATGGCGCCCTGTCCTTCCTGCTGGCCGGCGCCGTGCTGGTGAGCGGCCTGCTCATGGCCTTCGTGGTGAACGAAAGGGCCATGGCGAGCCTCCGGGACCGTTTCTCTCCCGCGCTGGAGGGTGAATAGGGCTTCCGGGAAGCGCGCGCGAAACCGTATTTGCAGGACTGACCGGCAGCGTTTGAAATCCGGGCGGTTTCGGCGTATAGCCGCGCCTTCCCAGCAAGGCGCATAAAGCAAGGAGTAGGCTCATGGGCGAAAATTGGACGCCCCGGACCTGGCGCGGCAAGCCGGCCCGGCAGATGCCCGTCTATGCCGACGAGGCTGCGCTCGCTGCCGCTGAGAAGAGCCTCGCCACCTGGCCGCCGCTCGTCTTCGCCGGCGAAGCCCGCAACCTCAAGGCAGACCTCGCCCGTGTAGCCCGGGGCGAAGCCTTTCTTCTCCAGGGCGGCGACTGCGCCGAGAGCTTCGCCGAGTTCCACGCCAACAATATCCGCGACACCTTCAAGGTGCTGCTGCAGATGGCGGTGGTGCTGACCTACGGTGCGGCCTGCCCGGTGGTGAAGGTCGGGCGCATGGCCGGCCAGTTCGCCAAGCCGCGCTCGGCCCCGACCGAGTCCATGGACGGGGTGGAGCTGCCGAGCTACCGGGGCGACATCGTCAACGCCATGGGCTTCGACGCGCCGTCGCGCGAGCCGGACCCCCAGCGGATGCTCCAGGCCTACACCCAGGCCTCGGCGACCTTGAACCTGCTCCGCGCCTTCGCCATGGGTGGCTTCGCCGACCTGCACCAGGTGCATCGCTGGAACCACGACTTCGTGCGCGAAGAACTGGGAGACCGATACCGCGACCTGGCGGACCGGCTCTCCGAAACGCTGGAATTCATCGCGGCCATCGGGCTCACCTCCGAAACGACGCCGCAGCTTCGCGAGACCTCCTTCTACACCTCGCACGAGGCGCTCTTGCTGCCTTGGGAGGAGGCACTGACCCGCGTGGACAGCCTGACGGACGACTGGTACGACTGCTCGGCGCACATGCTCTGGATCGGCGATCGCACGCGCGATCCGGACGAGGCGCATGTCGAGTTCCTGCGCGGCGTCGGCAACCCTCTTGGCCTGAAATGCGGTCCGTCACTGACGACCGACCACCTGAAGCGCCTGCTCTGGCAGCTCAACCCGGACAACGAGCCGGGCCGCCTCACGCTTATCTGCCGCGTGGGCGCGGGCAATGTCGCGGAGCACCTGCCGCGCCTGATTGAGACCGTGCAGGCCGAAGGGGCCGAGGTTGTGTGGTCCTGCGACCCGATGCACGGCAATACGGTCAAGGCCACGGGCGGGCTCAAGACGCGGCCCTTCGGCTCCATCGTTTCGGAAGTCAGCGAGTTCTTCGCGGTCCACCATGAACACGGCACCTGGCCGGGCGGCGTGCATTTCGAGATGACCGGGCAGAATGTGACCGAGTGCACCGGCGGCATGAGCGCGGTGACCGAGGCGGCCTTGCAGGACCGGTACCACACTCATTGCGACCCGAGGCTGAATGCCAGCCAGGCCCTGGAGCTCGCCTTTCTG
This sequence comes from Alphaproteobacteria bacterium bin95, assembly GCA_002238885.1. GTDB lineage: Bacteria > Pseudomonadota > Alphaproteobacteria > Bin95 > Bin95 > Bin95. The sequence goes on from MPNF01000005.1 coordinate 19,560, forward strand.
ATCGCCGAGCAGCTGAAGGAAGAGCGTACCGGCCGCGCCGTCCCCGCGATCGCCGCGGAATAGACGATGGACGGCACCCTGCCGCACCCGGACGCCGAGGACGTCCCGCACTACACGGACGCCTATTTCTCCAAGAGCAAGGCGGTCGTTGAGCGGTTCGGCGATGTGCGCGTCACCTATGCGGTGTTCATGCGCCGCCCTGTCGTGTCTGCCGCCCGGCTCACCGTCGAATGGTTGAAAGCCGTTGCGGCCGCGCGCGGCACGGCCTTCGACCTCGACGAGCGCTATGACGAGGGCGTGTCGGTCGGCGCCGGCGATCCGCTGCTCTATATTTCCGGGCCGCTGCACCACCTGATCGACCTGGAGACGCTCTACCTCCAGAAACTGGGTTCTGCCTGCGTTGCTGCGTACAACGCGCGGGCGATGTGCATGGCGCTGCCGGGGGTCGGTTTCCTCGCCATGGACGCGCGCCACTGCGCCGGCACCGACATGGCCGAGATCATGGCCTATGCCGCAAGCGTCGGGTCCGCTGCCGCCAGGCGGGAGGCGGGGGCAGTCGGCTTCATCGGCAATGCGACCGACGCGACGGCGCATTTCTTCGGCGCCGACCGGGGGCTCGGCACCATGCCGCACGGGCTGATCGGCTATGCCGGCTCCACCCTGCGCGCGGCGGAGATGTTCGTGGAGACCTTCCCCGACGAGCCGCTCACTGTCGTCACGGACTATTACGGGGCCGAGATGTCGGATGCGGTCGCGGTCTGTCGGCGCTTCCCCGAGCGGGCGGCCGAGGGACGGGTCGCCATCCGCCTCGACACCCATGGCGGGCGCTATGCCGAAGGGCTGGATCTCCAGAAGTCATACGAAGTGCTGGACCGCAATGCACCGCAGGCCATACGCGACTACCGCACGGAAGGCGAACTGCGCCACCTGGTCGGAACGGGCGTGACGGCCGCCGCGATTTGGCATCTGCGCGAGACGCTGGATGCCGCCGGCTTCCCGAAGACGAAGATCACCGCGTCCTCCGGCTTCACCGCCGGCAAGTGCCGCGTCATGGGGCTGGCCAATGCGCCGGTGGATACCATCGGCACGGGCTCCTACCTTCCCGACCAGTGGTCGGAGACCTACGCCACGGCCGATATCGTCGAATATGACGGCAAGCCGAGCGTCAAGGTCGGCCGCGAATTCCTGCTGAGGCGCCGGTGACCGACCGGCTCGCAATTGCCATCGCCCAGATCAATCCGACCGTGGGCGATGTCGCCGGCAATGCGGACCGCATCCGGCATGCGCGCGCCGAGGCCGACAGCGCCGACCTCGTGGTCTTCCCGGAACTGGTGCTGTCCGGCTACCCGCCGGAGGATCTGGTGCTGAAGCCTGCCTTCCAGGATGGCTGCCGTGACGCTTGCGAGGCGCTGGCGAAAGAGACTGCCGATGGCGGGCCGGCCCTGCTGGTAGGCCTGCCCTGGCGGGAGAACGGGCGGCTCTACAATGCCGTCGCGCTGCTCGACGGCGGCGAGGTCGCGGCCGTCCGCCACAAGGTGCTGCTGCCGAATTACGGCGTGTTCGACGAGAAGCGCGTGTTCGACGCGGGCGAGATGCCGGGGCCGGTCTCCTTCCGCGACGTGCGCATCGGGGTGCCGATCTGCGAGGACATCTGGCAGCCCTCCGTGGTTGAGTGCCTGGAGGAGAACGGCGCGGAAATGCTGCTGGTGCCCAACGGCTCGCCCTTCGAGACGACCAAGGACGATGTCCGGCTGAACATCGCCGTCGAGCGGGTGGTGGAGAGCGGTCTTGCACTCGCCTACGTCAACCAGGTGGGCGGCCAGGACGAGCTGGTGTTCGACGGCGCCTCCTTCGTGCTCGGGCGCGACCGGGCGCTTAGGGCGCAGCTGCCTTCATGGGTCGAGAGCGTGGCGCTCACCCGCTGGGAACGCGGCGCGGACGGCATGGAATGCGTCGGCGGCCCGATGGCGGAGGGCGGGGACGACCTCGCCGACATCTATGCCGCGATGATGCTGGGGCTGCGCGACTATGTGAACAAGAACCGCTTTCCGGGGGTTGTGCTGGGCCTTTCCGGCGGCATCGACTCGGCGCTCTCGGCGGCGGTGGCGGTGGATGCGCTGGGCGCGGACCGGGTGCGCTGCGTGATGATGCCCTCGCCTTACACCTCGCAGGCCTCGCTGGACGATGCGCTAGAGGCGGTCACGGCGCTTGGCGCCTCCTATGAGACGATCTCCATCGAACCGGCGATGGGGGCGTTCGGGCGCATGCTGGCCGGCGCCTTCGGGAACCGCGGCGAGGACACGACGGAAGAGAACATTCAGGCCCGCGCGCGCGGCCTTACCCTGATGGCGCTCTCCAACAAGTTCGGCCACATGGTGCTCTCGACGGGCAACAAGTCGGAAATGTCGGTCGGCTACGCGACCCTCTACGGGGACATGTGCGGCGGCTACAACGTGCTGAAGGACGTGTACAAGACGACCGTCTTCGCGCTCTCCGAGTGGCGCAACCGCAACCGCCCCGAAGGCGCGCTGGGGCCGGCCGGCCGCGTGGTGCCGCAGAACATCATCGACAAGCCGCCCTCCGCGGAACTCCGCCCCGACCAGACCGACCAGGACAGCCTGCCGCCCTACGACGCGCTCGACGACATTCTGGAATGCCTGATCGAGGACGAGCTTTCAGTGGCCGAGATCGCCGCGCGCGGGCATGCGGTCGAGACCGTGGAGCGAGTCTGGCGGATGCTCGACATCGCGGAATACAAGCGCCGCCAGGCCCCGCCCGGCGTCAAGCTCACCCGCCGCGCCTTCGGCCGCGACCGCCGCTATCCCATCGTCAACGGCTATCGGGGCCGGGTGTAGGCGCCGGGCCCCGCCCACGCCAGGGCCCGGCTCAGCATTCCGCCGCAGCGGAGGCCGCGCACATCGTCCCGGTCGCGACCGCCATCCCGGTGGCGTTCAACGACCAGGGCCGCCACGAGGCGCTCGGTATCGGCGCGTCCGTATATCTGCAATGTCGAAGTATTGAAGAGTGCGCAGGCTGGTCGGCTCTCGGCCGCTGGTCAATCGAAACGCGGGCGCCATTGCATCACTCGATCCGGAAGCCTTCATAGCCGGCGGCGGCCACGGCGTCGCACTTCTCGATATAGGCGGGGAGGCCCCCGATATAGGGCATGAAGACGCGCGGCTTGCCGGGCACGTTGGCGCCGATATACCAGCTCGAACAGGTGGAGCGCAGCGAGAGCGAGGCGGTCTCGCTGGCATGTTCCACCCAGGCGTCCTGGGCCTCCGGTTCCGCCTCCATCCGCCGGGCGCCCCGCTCATTCATTGCGGCAAGGCAGTCGGCGATCCAGTCCACATGCTGCTCGATGGAGGGCAGCATGTTGGTCAGCACCGAGGGGCTGCCGGGGCCGGTGACGGTAAACAGGTTGGGGAAGCCGGCGACCGTGAGGCCGAGATAGGTGCGCGGCCCCTCTTCCCAGGCGTCGCGCAGCCGGCGCCCGCCCGCGCCGCGAATGTCGATGCGCTCCAGCGCGCCCGTCATGGCGTCGAAGCCGGTGGCGAACACGATGGCGTCCGCCGGCCACTCCCGCCCGTGCGCGCGCACGCCGCCCGGCGTGATCGCCTCGATAGGACGTTCCGAGACGTCCACGAGCTCGACATTCGGCCGGTTGAAGGTTGCGTAATAGCCAGTATCCACGCAGAGCCGCTTGCAGCCGATGATGTTGGTCGGCGCGAGCAGCCGGACGGTCTCCGGGTCGTCCACGATGTCCGCGATCTTGGCGCGCACGAAATCGGCCGCCGTGCGGTTGGCCTCCTCCTTGAACAGGAGGTCGGCGAAGCAGCCGAGGAAGGACAGCCCGCCATGCGCCCAGCGCCGCTCGAATTCGGCTTTGCGCTCCTCTTCCGGGGTCCTGAGCGCGTGCAGGGGCCGGTAGTCGAGGTCGATCCCGGACGGCATCGAGCGCGCGCGGGCGCGGAGCTCCGGATAGTCCGCCTTCACCGCCGCCACGAAGTCCGGCGGGAGCGGGCGGTTATGCGCCGGGATGGAATAGTTGGCCGTGCGTTGGAACACGGTCAGATGGCTGGCCTCGCTGGCCAGAATGGGGATCGACTGGATTGCGGAGGAGCCGGTGCCGATCACCGCCACGCGCTTTCCCGCCAGATCGACGCCCTCATGCGGCCAGTGGCCGGTGTGGTAGGTCGGCCCCTCGAAGCTGTCGCGGCCCTCGAAATCGGGCAGGTTGGCGGCCGAGAGGCAGCCGAGCGCCATGACGCACCAGCGCGCCCGGAAGCACGTGCCCTCTTCGGTCTCAAGCTCCCAGCGGGCCTCCGCCTCGTCAAAGACGGCGGCCTTGACGCGGGTGTCGAAGCGGATGTCGCAGCGCAGGCCGAAGCGGTCGGCCACATGGTTGGCGTAGGCCAGGATTTCCGGCTGCGCGGCGTAGCGCTCGGTCCAGGTCCATTCCTGCTGCAGCTTCGCGTCGAACTGGTAGGAATACTGGACGCTCTCCACGTCGCAACGCGCGCCCGGATAGCGGTTCCAGTACCAGGTGCCGCCGACGTCGCCGCCGGCCTCCAGCACGACCGCCCGCATGCCGAGCCCGCGCAGCCGGTGCAGCATGTACATGCCGGCCAAGCCCGCGCCGACCACGATGGCGTCGAATTCCTCCGCCAAATCCCCGTTCCCCCTCGCTTCCGGCCTCAGGCGTCCGCCGTCCACAGGCACCAGACGGCGAGCAGCGGCGTTTCGCCCGTGCGCATGGCGTGCCAGGCATAGGGCGGGTTGTGCTGGATGCTGCCCGCCGGCCGTGGTCGCCAGCCCAGATCCTCGCGCCACCAGTCGCCGGGCGCGAGCACGAAATACAGCTCCTCCGGCGGGTGGTTGTGCTTCACATAGTCGGTGTGCGGGGCGACGAGGCTGACGCCGACGCGCACGTCCTCGCGCCGTTCCAGCCCGTCGGCGCCCGCCACCACAGCGTTGGCATGGGCATCTCGAAAGGCGGGATCGCCGTCCTCGCTGCCGGGCCTGGGACCCCAGGCAAGCCGGGGTTCCATCGCCCGGAGGGCGCCCGCCACATGCTGCACCGGCTCCGGCCCCCGCGCGGCGAGCGCGAAAGCCTCGTCCAGCGCATCGGCGGGGGTCGGACGCTTCGGGCGCACACCTTCGGGAGGCGGCCTGCCCGGCGTATCCAGCGCGCCGAATATGCGCTCCGCCAGCGCGGCTTCCGGCCCGCCCGGCGGCGCGGCCTCGCGCACGGCGCGGCCGAGCGCACGGACGAAATGGTCGAGATCGGCTGCCCTGATCATTGCCGAAACATCCCCCTCGCCGTCATGCCGCCTGCGGGCCGCGCAGCAGACGGCCGGGCACGGCGCCCGTCGCTTCGCCCTGTTCGTAGGTCGCCTCGCCGGAGACGAAGGTCGCGACATAGCCGTCGGCCCGCTGCACAAGACGCCGGCCGCCGGCCGGCAGGTCGTGCACCATCACCGGCGCATGCAGGTGGAGCGCATCGAAATCGACCAGGTTGAGGTCCGCCTTGTAGCCCGCACGCAGGAGGCCTCGGTCGTTCAGCCCGTAGGCCTTGGCCGTGCCCCGCGTCTGGAGCCTGACGGCATGTTCGAGCGCCAATCGCGGCCCCCGCTGCCGGTCGCGCGCCCAGTAGCTCAGCATGTAGGTGGGCGAGCTGGCGTCGCAGATGAGCCCGCAATGCGCGCCGCCGTCCGAGAGGCTCAGCATGGACAGCGGATGCTCCAGAACCGTGCGCAACATCTCGAAATCGCCGTCGGCATATCCGAGCAGCGGGAAATAGATCAGCGCCCGGCCCTCATCTGCCAGCATCGCGTCGAGCAAGGTCGCACGGGGATCGCCCGTGCCCGCCAGCCCGGCAATGCTGCGCTCTGCCGGCGGTTCGTAATCGGGCGGGTCGCCCAGCGGGAACATGCCGGCGAAATGGTTGAACACATAGCCGTCGAATTTGCCCTGCCGGGTGGACTCCTCCGCCAGAAGCCGCGCGCGCACCTCCGGGTCGGAGAGGCGGGCGACACGCTCCGCCAGCGGCAGATGCGCGATCTCCATGTAGGTCGGATGGCCCATGAAGGGATGCATGCTGCTGTCGAAGCCCATCAGCATCCCCGCCGGGCGGGCACTCACCTGCATCCGGAGCCTGGCGCCCTCGGCGACGGCCGCCTCGGTCCAGTCGAGGATGCGCCGCCAGTCCCCGGGGCTGCGGTCGGACTGCGCGAGGATGAAGGAGACCGGCAGCCCGGTCTCGCGCGAGAGGTCGCGCATCCAC
>MPNF01000579.1 GCA_002238885.1 Alphaproteobacteria bacterium bin95
CCTCGACCGCCGCGTGGCGCAGCAGCATCTCCGCACCGGCAAACACCCGCGCCCGGTCCTCCTCAAGCGAGTCGAAAGCGCCGGCTTCCGCCAGTTTCTCGAGAAGCCGCGAGTTCAAGGCCCTGGGCCCCAGCCTGCCGGCAAAGTCGAAGGGATTCTTGAAGGGTCCGCCGGTGCGGCGTTCCCTCTCCACCGCCTCCATGGCAGCCCTGCCGACGGACTTGACCGCGGCCAGCGCGTAGCGGATGGCGAATGCCCCTTCCGGCGTTTCCTCTGGCTGGAACAGAGCGCCCGACCGCTGCACGTCGGGTGGGAGCAGTGCGATATCCATCCTGTCCAGCTCGCGAAGCAGGGGCACCAGCTTGTCGGTGTTGCTGAGTTCGTGCGTCATGGACGCGGCCATGAACTCGACCGGGTAATTGGCCTTCAGCCATGCAGTCTGGTAGGCAATCAGCGCATAAGCCGCCGCATGAGATTTATTGAAGCCGTAACCGGCGAATTTGTCCACAAGATTGAAGATCTTTTCCGCTAATTTAGCATCAACACCTCTTGCAACTGCGCCGTCGATAAAGGTCTCTCTTTGCGCGTCCATTTCCGATTGAATTTTCTTGCCCATGGCCCGTCGTAACAGGTCCGCAGCGCCGAGCGTGTAGCCGGACAGGACCTGCGCAATCTGCATGACCTGTTCCTGATAAATTATAATTCCATATGTTTCCTCAAGAATGGATTCGAGGCCCTCATACATATAGTCTATTTTTTCCCGGCCATGTTTTCTCTTGATATAGGATGGAATATTCTCCATCGGGCCTGGACGGTACAGCGCAACAACGGCAATCAGGTCTTCGAACCGGCTGGGTTTCAATTTTTTCAACATATCGCGCATTCCGGAGCCTTCCATCTGGAACACGCCTACGGTATCTCCGCGCGACAGCATTTCGAAGGTTTTTTCGTCGTCCAGCGGTAGTTGCAACAGGTCGATTTCGATACCCTTCTCCGCGAGCATCTTCCGGGTATCTTCGAGAACTGTCAGCGTCTTGAGGCCGAGGAAGTCGAATTTTACAAGGCCGGCAGCCTCCGCCCATTTCATGCTGAATTGCACAGCCGGGAGGTCGGAGGAACCGCGGTCCCGGTAAAGCGGCGCGATATGCTGCAACGGACGGTCGGCAATCACAACGCCGGCGGCGTGTGTCGAGGCGT
>MPNF01000006.1 GCA_002238885.1 Alphaproteobacteria bacterium bin95
TCAAGCGGCGCTCCAGCCAGTTTTCGAGTTCGACACGGAAGGCACGATCTGTTTGGAGCGCAACTCCATATCGGATTTCGGCCAGGGTCACGGTGCTGAGGAAAAGGGCATTCGCCGGTTGCGCGTCGGCCCAGGCCTTTACGCCTCGGTCGGGTCGCGTCTTGCGAAGCTCCGAGACAATATTGGTGTCGATTAAGTACATGAAATTTTAGAGCCGGTTCTCCCTCGGTTCACCCGTCGCCGCATGCCGCTCCTGCGGTGCGATGTAGAGCGATAAGAGATTGTATTGACTTGACTTTTCTCCATAGCTACACTGTCCTCCGCCTTGCCAATCCAGCGATGAGGCCGTCACAGTCTACATCCACTGTTGCCGTCACCATGCTACCTCTGCGCTTACGGGCCGGATACCGGGAATCGCCGCGCAGAAACCGCCTCGAAGGACCGCCGCAACATGGCCGAACGCCAGCTCCGCACCCTCACCAAGCGCACCGTGGACCGCCTCTCGGTCAACGGCAAGGACGCCGTCTTCTGGGATAACGACCTTCCCGGCTTCGGCGTCCGAGTGTACCCCTCGGGCAAGAAGGTCTTCGTCGTCCAGACCCGCGCCTTCGGCCGCTCGAAGCGCGTCAGCCTCGGGACCCATGGCGACACCAACTTCTCCGTCGACCACGCCCGCAAGAAGGCCACCGACATCATCGCGCGCATCAAGACCGGACAGCCGCCGGTTCCACCCGAGCCCGCGCCAGACCCGACCGTCGCCGACCTCGCCGGGCGCTACGAGCGCGAATACGTCGCGATGCACTGCAAGCCCCTGACCATCAACCATTACCGGCTCATGCTGCGCAAACATATCGTGCCGGCTCTCGGCGAGCGCCTCGTCGCGGACGTCGAGTACAAGGACATCCTCGCCTTTCACAACAGCCTGCATCACATGCCGACCGTTGCCAACCGCACGGCCGACATTCTGGTCAAGATGTTCAACCTGGCGGATGCGTGGGGCTGGCGCCCCTCGGGTAGCAATCCCGCCCGGGGCGTGCCCCGCTTCAGGGTCGAGAAGCACGAGCGGTTCCTCACCCGCGAGGAGCTCTTCCGGCTCGCCCCCGGGGCCGGGGCGGCGCCCGCCGAGCGCCTCGCCTCGACCCATGCGGCGGCCGCCATCCGGCTCCTCGTGCTGACCGGGTGCCGCCGCAACGAAAACCTCGGGCTTCGCTGGGACGACCTGAACTTCGACACCGGCGAGATGCGCCTCCCCGATACGAAGACCGGTACGCGGATGGTGCCGCTGACCCCCGCCGTCGCGAGAGTATTCGACGGCCTAGCCCGCACGACCGGCAATCCGTGCGTGTTCCCCGGCAAGAAGAAGGGCGCGCGCCTCGTCAACCTCAACGACTACTGGGAACGGGTGCGCAAGCACGCCGGGCTGGAAGACGTCCGCCTGCATGACCTTCGTCATACGTTCGCCTCCCGCGCCCTGGCGCTCGGCGAGGGGTTGCCGATGATCGGCGACCTGCTCGGTCACCGGATGGTGACCACGACCGCACGGTACGCGCATCTCGCCCGCGCCTCGGTGCGCCATGCCACCGCCAACGTCGGCGACGATCTCGGGCCCAGGCTCGCGCCGCCCGATGGCCGGTAGCGCGCCCGCGCCGACGCAACTTTTCACGGGAGCCCCCCATGCGAAGCCAGAACAAGATCGTCCTTTCCCGGCGAGCGGTCGATGCCCTGCCGGTCGCCGAGCGCGAGGCCGTCTTCTGGGACCGCGACCTCTCCGGCTTCGGCGTGCGCGTCCATCCCACGGGCTCGAAGGTCTACATGGTGCACACCCGCGCCCAACGAAAATCCCGGCGCGTCACCATCGGCCGCCATGGGGTGTGGACGCCCGAGCGGGCGCGCCGCGAGGCGGGAAGGCTGATTGCCAGCCTCAAGGCGGGCGAGACGCCGCGCCGGCCGGGCGCCGATTCGCCCTCGGCAAACGGGCCGACGATCGCCGGGATGGCGGAGCGGTACATGACCGAGCACGTGGCCGTGCGCTGCGAGCCCACGACCCAGCGGGGGTGCCGCCATATCCTGGACAAGTTCCTGCTGCCGCGTTTCGGGGCCATGCGCCTGAGCGAGGTCACCCCCGACCACGTTGCGGCGCTGCACTACCGGATGCGCGACAAGCCGGTCATGGCGAACCAGACGGTCTCGCTGCTCTCCCGGCTGTTCTACACGGCCGCGAAGTCGGGCGAGGCGCCGGCCGGGGGCAATCCCTGCCGGTTCATCCAGAAATACCCGACGCGCGGGCGCGAGCGCTTTCTGTCGGAGCAGGAGTTCGACCGGTTGGGCCGGGTGCTCGCCGAACTCGAAACCACGGGCGCGATCTCGACGAGCGCGGCCGGGGCGCTGCGCCTGCTGATGCTGACCGGCTGCCGGCGCAACGAAATCGTGACGCTGCGATGGGAGCACGTCGACCTCGAACACGATGAGCTGCGGCTCCGCGACGCGAAGACTGGAGCCCGGGCGGTGCCGCTTTCGCCGGCGGCGAAACAGGTCCTGACCGCGATGTTGCGCCGGCCCGACAACCCCTGGGTGTTTCCCGGCCGCGTGCGCGGCACCCGCCTGCGCACGCTGAACGCGTCGTGGCAGGTCGTCCGCAAGGAGGCCGGGCTCGAAGACGTCCGCCTGCATGACTTGCGACATTCGTTCGCCTCGCGGGCGCTCGCGCTCGGGGAGAGCTTGCCGATGATCGGGAAACTGCTCGGTCACACGCAGGTGCAGACGACCGCGCGCTACGCACACCTTGGACGGAACTCGGTGAAGGTCGCCGCCGTGAGGATCGCGGAAAGCCTCGAAGCGGACATGGACACACCGCCGGACGTCTGTGCCGCCCAGTGATTCGCACAGCCTCTCAACCGGAATGCGATCTGTCTATAGCGAGCAGGACGGGCGTGGCCTCAAGATACCAGTACGTATGCGTCATGCTGGCGTGGCCGACATACGTGCTCAGAGCGAGCATGTGGCGGTTCACGCTGTTCCGGTCGGATGCGATTGCGGCTTCAAGCGACCTGACGCAGAAGCTGTGCCTGAGATCATGGAGCCGCGGGCCGGGCTCGCCAGGACCGCCTCTGAGCCAGACCTGGCGGGCCAACTTGATGAACACCTCGGTCAGGCTGCCCGGTTTCAGGGGCCTGCCGTTGGCAAGAACGAAGAGATGGTCGTGTATCGCGCTTACATGTCCCCGGATAGCGAGGTATCGCTCAAGGGCATCGCGGGAGCTTTGATGAAGAGCGACAAGCCTGTGTTTGCCGAACTTCGTCGCGCCGACGATCAGCCCATCCGAGGTGACATCGGTCAGCCGCAATCCGGCTGCCTCCGAGCGCCGCAGACCCGTCGCCGCCATTAGCCCGATCACGTAATGATAGGTATGGGGCGTGATCGAGTCCGCTGGCGAAAGCGACCGCGCGGCCTCCAATATTCGCCCGATCTCCGATACCGTCAGCACATGCGGAGTGGGGCGTCTTCGGCGCTGTGTCCTGCCGACCTAATGGGCAACCCAAGAGACCGGTTCTGCGCTCCCCAGCCAGCGCCGTCTTGGACATCTGCGAGGCCGCGTGGTCTCGTCGAGTTCGCAGCCCGCCTCCCTTCGCTCCGGCAAGCTCCCTACTTGGCGGAAACCGATCAATGCTCTAGCGTTTGAACTCTACCGGACATTGAGCTAAATCGGGAGACAACATCTGGCCCGCCTCAACCTAACCGGAGGCATTCGGCCGCGGCGGCGGCGGCGTCCAGCCCGCTTTGCAACGCAGCGTTCACCGAAGGCACCCCCATATAGTCGCCGGCCAGAAACAGCCCCTTGACACCCCCGAAGCCTTCCCGACGCATGCGATACAGCGCGGTCATTGTGCCGCCGGGCGCCAGGCACATGGCCTCCGGCCATCTGTGGACGCGAGTGAACAGCGGTTCGCGGGACATTTCGGGGAAGAATCCGAGGACTTCCGAGAGAACCCGCTCGCGCACCCGGTCATCGCTCAGCGCGAACAATATTTCCGCCTGCTTGTCGATCACGAGCGCGTCGATGAGGGCCTTTCCCTTAGGCACGGTCTCTGGCGCCAGAACTGCAGCATCGCTCATGCCGGCAACGAGCGTCCCTGTCTGACGGGGAAACGCTACTGCATACCAGCCTTGGGGAAACGGACTGGAGTCGACGCCGAAGAATACGCGGCAACACTTGGAATAGGTCACCCGGCGCAGTACGTCGCCGACGGTCGGCGGCAGGTCCGGCGCGATTTCGAGCGCCGCCGTGGCGGTCGTGGCGCAGATTACCGCATCGGCTTCGATGAGCCCCGCGTCCGTGACGGCGCCCCTTGCGGCTCCGTCTTCAAGCACGATACGCCGTACCGGTGCGGACAGCTTGACGCTTGGGCCACAGGCACGCACAAGCGCGTCGACGAATGCGCCGATACCCCCCTCGGGGAGACATGGCCACGCAACGCCGTTCAGGCCGACATGCCAGAGGGTCGCCATCGCATAGGCCGCGCCGATCTGTTCCGGATGCGCGAACGTGTATCCGGTCAGGCCCGGCCCGAAAAGCCATTCGAGGGATTCGGTTCCGATCTTCGTTTCGAAGAACTCGGCAACGCTCTCCCCGGTATCGAGATCGAGCATCCGCGAATGATCGTCGAAGCTCAGATCGTCCTTTCGCGCTTGCAGCATCCTCGCGAACCTGACGGCTTGCCAGACCCCTCGGGGGGGCAGCAGGCGAAACGACAGGATCGTTCGCGCCGTTTTCCACAGGTTACCCGGTCGATTGTCGCCGTAGAGACCGTGGAATCTACCGTTGCGGTATATGCCGCTGTGTATCGGAACAGGGGTCCGCTTCAAGGGAACGCCGAGCTCTTCCGCCATCTGTCCGGCGGCGGCGTATGTTTCGAGGAACATGTTCGCACCGAGTTCGATCTGAAACCCGCCCACATTCCGCCGCACGACCCGGCCGCCGGGATGCGACGCCGCCTCGAGCACGGTGACGTCGAACCCGTTCTTGCGGAGCGTGTAGGCGGACGCTAGTCCCGCCAGACCCGCGCCGACGACGAGAATTTTCTTGTCGCTGGTCAATTCGATGCCGTTCCTTGGCAGTCGCAACTTTCCGCACGGGTCCCTCGGAGACCGGGAACGTCCGCGTTTCGCGGATCCGTCACCGGAGCCGCGTTCCGCCGGTTCCGCACGCCGGGCCAGACCCGGCCGCGAAGCAGTCCGAAAATGCAAGGTCGCTCCCGTTCCGGGATCCCGAAACGGAGAAGGGACTCGGCTTTCGGCGGCCCCTCGATGCGCGCGGCCGAAGGAGCACGCCCTCTCAAGCCTCCTGACGGCGAACCAGATCCCGGAAAACGCCGTCCGTCGCGGTCAATTCCGCATAAGTCCCTTCCTCAACTACCTTGCCGGACTGCATTACATAGATGCGATCCGCCCGGCGCAGCGTGGAAAGGCGGTGCGCAATGACTATCCGCGTCGCGGGCAACTGCGCGAACTGGCTCATGATCTTCGACTGACTCTCGTTGTCCAGAAAGTTTGTCGCTTCGTCGAGAAGCAGGATGCGAGGTTCCCGTACCAGGGCGCGGGCGATCGTGATCCGCTGGGACTCGCCGCCCGACAAGACGCTTTGGCTGTCGCCGACGCATGTCAACATCTGCATCGGCATGCGTGCGATCGCCTCGTGGACGGCTGCGGTACGCGCCGCCTGCCACACGGCATCGGCGTCAATGTCCTCCTTGTCGCCGGCGATGTTGTCCCACAAATCCTGTGGATGCAGGCGGACCTGCTGGGGAACAGCACCGATCTTCCGGCGCAACTGCTTGACGTTCAGTCGCCTGAGATCGCGCCCGTCATAGTACACTGCTCCCGAACTGGGCTCGTTCAAGCCGAGCGCAAGCCGGAATAGCGTACTTTTACCGGCTCCCGACTCGCCGGCAATAGCGATGAACTCTCCGCGCCGGGCATGGATCGATACATCGTCGAGGATCGGCGGGCCGGTGGGTTCATACCGGAATGTGACGCGGTCGAATACTATTTCGCCGCCCAGATGCTCTACGGGTTCCTGGCCGCCGCTCGCTTCGGGGGCCTCGGCGAGAAACGGCCGGACCTGGGCGAGTTCGGGCGCGACGGCGGCGACGGCGCCGAACGAGGACCCTAGCCGGACCACCCCTGTTACAAACAGCATGAAAGCTGTGTAGACGACAAGAAAGTCTCCGACCGCAAGGGATTCGGGGCCGTGCAGCGTCGTCGCCGACAGCAGCGTCGCCCCGGCAAGCAGCGGCAAAGCAGCGCCGAACGCCTGCAGGTGCGTTTTCCAAGCGCCGAGTTCGAGTTCGGCTCGCTGCTGCTCACCGTAGTTCCGGGCCCAGACCGCGTAGGCCGATCTCTCCGCGCCGCCGATGCGTAGTTTGGAGATTCCGTTGATGAACTGGAACAAAACTCCGGTAAGACGGTGGGACGCGCGGATCGCTCTGGCATAGGGGCGCATCTGCCTCAGACCGAGCGCCACGGTCACGAACAGGGACAGCAGACCGAAAGCGACCGTGACGCTGCCCAGAGCCGCGTTGTAGAAGAAAATGACCAGGAGCGCCGGAAACAGGAAGGCTATCGAGAGCACGTTGTTGGCGGTCACGCCCTGAAGGGCGTCGCGGAGACGCTGGAAAGCCATGCCCCGCATGGCGCGGTCCCCGGATGGGAGCCGATGCAGGAAACCAAGAGGCAGCCTGAGCAAGCGGTCCCAGAAAGCGGCTTCGATCCTGGACGCGAATCGCCCTTCGATGCGCATCAGCGCCATTCCCTGGAGTATGTAAATCAGCGCCCAAATCACAGCGAACGCCGCCAGCCCCGCGGTCGTCAAATATAACAGGCCGAATTCGCCGGCTGGAATTACCCGGTTCGCGATGAACCCGAGCGCTACCACCGGTAGCAACAAGATCAGGCCACTCATCAGCCCCACCATGGTAAAGCAGGCGAGGCTCGCGCCCAGGCCTTTTCCGAAAACCCGCAACAGGTCTCTCGGCTTGGCGATCGTGGGCTCCAGCGGCCGATAGAACAGCCAAGCATCTTCCTTGATCGATTCGGCGCGTTCGGCCGTGATACCGGAGGTCCGCCCTGTGGCGGGGTCGAACATCCGATAACGTCCCAGCACGCTGGGCAACAACGCCACCGGACCGCCGTCATCTGCGCGAAAAGCCAGCATCGCGCCGCTGTCGCCCATCCACCAGCGGTGTTTGGCGGCAAGCCGCACCTGTCGCCCGCGCACGCCGGATGCATCCAGAATATCGACGAAATCCGGAGGAATTTCGGGTGCGGCCGTTCTCGTGGGCCACTTGAATTCGATTCCTTCATGCCGGCCGACGATGCGCAGAGCCCTGGCCAGAGCCGAGCCGTCGTCGTCATCTTCCCCCCGTTCCGGCGCATCGTGCAGATTGACGAGTCGGCGCCGGGCGCGATCCTCGTCGATTCGGCGGGTCGCCGTACTGGCGCGTTCCAGGTTGGCCTGGTCCACGACCGCGAGCAATCGGTTGATTCGCTCCAGGGAGAGCGCGACTTCGTGGAAACGCGTCAACGCGGGGAGTAGATGGCCGCCGTCAGCCAGGGTTTCCGAAGACAAAGCGGCGGAAAGCCGCTGAGGAGGAATCAGTTTGAGCCAGCTTGCGGGAGTCAGGGGCAGCGCCTCCGCAGCGGCGGCTCCAACCGTATCTCCTGTCTCGACTGCGACGAGATCCATAAACAGACGCTCGCCCGGCGACGAGGCCGGCGCCTGCACCCATACCACTCCGCGCCGCGCGGTAATGGTGCCGCCTTCCGCCGTCGGGGTCCGCCCGGCTTCCACGAGCATGTCCGGCCGCGGCAGGTACATGACGTCCCTGGACAGCGTGGCGGAAACATCCATGACCCACGCGTCGACCAGCGCCGCCAGTTCCGCATGGCGAACCGCTGCTAGGTCGGCGATTGGCAGTCGTCGCAAGAGGGTGCCAGGCAACCCTTTCGCCGTCAGGCTCAGCGTTGTTTCCCCCGTCTGCGGCGCGATGCCGAAAAGCAGGCGGCCTGTCTCAGCGCGCATAAGCTGCTGCAGCGCCGATCGCTCGATCCCGTTCCCCCGCTCCACGAGAAAGACGTCGACCGCGCCCGCTTCGACAAACCAGACGAATTGAGGATCGCCCAAGTCCAGCGGCAGGTTGCCGGCGCAAGGCACGGGCGCGCCTGACGCGACGGCGAGGTCGGCGAGCGATCGGCGATTCGAACTCGGCATCGCCCTATCCCGCCTGGACAAGCCGGCAGTAGAGGCCGTCCCGGTCAGCCATGAGTTCGTCATGGGTTCCTCGCTGCACTGCCGCGCCCCTGTCGAGAACGACGATCTGGTCGCAGTCCCGGATTGTGCTCAGCCGGTGCGCTATGACCAGGCAACTCACCCCTCGGCGCCGCAGCGCATCGTCAACGACCTTTTCCGTGGTGGCATCGAGAGCGCTGGTGGCTTCATCGAGAATCAGCACCGTCGGGTTACCCACCAGTGCTCGGGCTATTTCCAGGCGCTGGCCCTCGCCACCGCTGAAATTGCCTCCGTCCTCGTCAACCGGCGCCGCATAGCCGAGCGGCCGGTGGAGGATTCGATCATGGATACATGCGTCCCGGGTCGCCGCAACCAGAATGCCGTCGGGAATCGCGGTATTCCACAAGGTGATGTTCTGGCGCACGGTAGCGGCGAAAAGGACAGGATTCTGATCCACCACTGATATGGACCGCACCATTACTTCATCGGGAATTTCGTTTCGCGGAAAGCGGTCGAACAGGATTTCGCCGGACCAGGGCTCGTAAGCGCCGGAGACCAGAGACGCCAGTGTCGACTTTCCCGATCCGCTCGCGCCGACCACCGCGATCCGCTGGCCCGGTTCGATGACCAGATCGAAATCCTCGATCAGCGGCGGACGGCTCCGATCGTATCCGAAGGTTACGCCGCGCAGTTCCACACGGCCGCTCAACCGCAGACGGCCGTTCAACGTAGCGGTGACGTCCGATTCGGCATTCCGACGCCCGAACCGCGGATCTTCCTCGGTTTCCGTGATATCTTCGAGACGCTGCAAGCCGACTATGAGCGCCTGCCAGTCATCGGCGAACTCGGCGAATCGTGCGACCGGCGCCAGGAACATTCCCGCCAGAACATAGATTGCAGCCAGCGTGCCCAGGGTCATATCTCCGGTCATGACCTGGCTTGCACCGACGGCCAGCACTGCCGCGTGGGTCAGAATCATGAACAGGCCCGGAACAGCCGCGCCGATATGGCCAAGTTCGACGAACCGCTGCCGTGCCACCAGTTCGCGGGCCTGATGGCCGCTCCAGCGGGAGAAAAAACCATCGTCCGAAGCGGTCATTCGCACGTTGTCGACCTGATGCAGCATCAGCATGCCGAGTCCTAGCAACATGCTCTGCTCCCGCCGCAACACATGGTTCTCGTCGGTTCGCATGCGCACGACCAAGCGCGCAAGCGCGGCGTTCAATACCGCCAGTCCCATGACGACTAACGCCAAGTTCGTGTCGTAGGCGAACATGGCAGCAAGAAACACCGCACTCATCGAGAACTCGATCAACAGATCGACGAAATTGTTCTGGAGCCCCTTGGAAATCTTGTCGATGGACACAATGCGATCGGTCAGATCGCCGGCAAGCCGGTGGCTGAAGAACTCCAGCGGCAATCGCAACAGTTTCGACAGGCAGCGACTTCCGACCGCGACCGACATCTGGACGGACAGGCGCCTCATGCATTGCTGCTTCAGCCAACTGAGCCCATAGACCAGGACTGCGGCGGCGGCCAGCGCGCCCGCCGCGAGGGCGCCCCAAGGCTGGCTCCCACCTACTACCCGGTCCACGAACAAGCCCAGGGCCGCCGGCGCGATCAGCGCCAGCGCGGACATAATCAGCCCGCAGGCCAACATGTAGGCCAGCGCACTGCCTGTCCCGCGAAACCATGGAGGGAGACGTCGCAGCATGCCCGGAGGAACGCCCCCGCGCTGAAATCCGGGTTCGGGAGTGAAATGCAATGCGATCCCCGAGAAGCCCTTGGCGAATTCCTCCAGGGACAGCTTGCGGCGCCCTACAGCCGGGTCGTTCAGGAACACCCAATTGGCGTCGAAGCCTTCCAGAATCAGGAAATGATTCCACTGCCAGAACAGGACCTGCGGGAGCGGCATGCTCATGAGGTGCTGCGCGTTCACGCTCCGGCCGGCGCACTTGACGCCATAGTGCCTGGCGGCCCGCGCGAGGCCCGCAGCCGTCGAGCCGTCCCGGCTCACAGCGCACCTCTTGCGCATCTCGTTCAAATGCACCCAGCGCCCGAAATACGCGAGCACGCTGCTGAGGCATGCGGCGCCGCATTCGGTCATATGCATCTGCATGACCAGCGGAGTAACCACACGTCGCTTGCGCTGCTTCTTTGCTGGAGCCGAATTCGATCGTGCCGACATGCTGGAATCGAACAGCTGCGTTCAGAAACGTTCAGAATCGAGCAGCGCGACAGGATGACTCTCGCCGAGGACTATCCGTACGCGGACCGCGGCGCCGTTCGGCGCCGGCCGTTCGGGCGCTTGATGGAACGCGATATCGATTCGATGCAAGAAATCGCCGGTCGCCGGCTGCATCGCCGCAAGCCACTTCGGCAACGGCCCGGCGGTGACGGAAGCTACTTCGCCCTTTAACTGCTGCCCGCCGCCACCGGGCATCGCCACGTCCACCATCGCCTGCATGCCGGGCCGAATGCGTCGCGCCATGCTCGGGACGACCCGCAGCACCGCCTGAGTCGGCCCGGCCTCCACGCCGGGGATGCCGCGGATCCGCGCGACGGATGCGCCGATAGGGAGATAGTCTCCAGGCGCCGATTGCAAGGCCACGACCTCGCCCTCGATATGGGCGACAATTATCTCCTTGGCAGAGCGTCGCGCCTCCATCTCCAGCAGCGCCGCCCGGGTCGATTCCAGTAGCAACGGCAATGAGGCGGTGGTCTTACTCGCCTTCATGGCTTCCCGCTCGAGAAGTTCCGCCCGGCCGCTCAGAGCGGCTATTTCACGTTCCAGCTCCGGCACGCTCTGCCGGGCGATCCGGTCGCCTGCCTCGACGTGGTCTCCCGGAACGACGAAGAATTCCAGCAGATGTCCGGGCTCGGCCGACACCGCTTCCTGACGGGGTCCCGGCTCGATCAGTACACCGTCCACGACGACACCATGCTCCATTCGGCCGAACAGCGCCCAAGCAAAGAGCGCCAGGATGAGGATGGCAATAATGGCAAGGACGACGCGCTCGCGAGGCGCCGTCACGGTCAGCAAAACATCGAGCTCTCCACGTTTTGTCTTGCTGGCGGCGGCTTGGTCGAGACGCTGCATGTTCAGCATAGATTACAACTCCGGAACCTCGCTGATCTCCCTCAACCCAACATTGCGTCGCCTCAATCCGAAGGCACCAGACCTCAGACGAGTAGCCCATTTGGGCCCCTTGGGGGCATCCAAAAATACCTACGCCAATCAGCAATCTTTCGCAATGGGGCAGAGCGGATGCGTCAGGGTGGATGCGTTCTTCGAGCATTCGTTCTGTGCGACAGGGGGTTGCCCGCGATACTGGACTTTCCCGCCAAGTTTCGATGTGAATGCCGCAGGCAGCCGCGGGGACGGGGAAGCGGCAGCGGTTTTATCGAAGGTGGCGGTTGACATCGCAGCGATGGAGGACGAAGCCCGCTTCCGCGACCTGCTGCGGGGTCTGGATATCGAGCGGCCGAACCATGTCCGGTGCGCCGACATCGCCTCCATCCCGGTGCAGCAGGGCTTCCTTTACCTGGTGGCGATCATGGACCGGGCGAGCCGGCATGTCTTGGCCTGGCGGCTGTCGAACACGCTGGACGCGAACTCTTGTGTCGAGGCGCTTGACGAGGCCCTGGCCCGGTATGGCGCGCCAGAGATATTCAGCACCGACCAGAGCAGCCAGTCGTAGGGCGCCCGACCTGGAGGGCGCAAGAACACCGGCGGAAAGACCGTCTCTTGGCGGACCAGCTCTACCTGTCGTATCGTGGACAACGAGTTTGTCCCGAAGTCCAAAGATTTTCGGTGGCTGACATGGCGGAAAGCGGAACATTGCAAAGCGCTGTAAGCGCGGACGCGGGTGCCGGAAAAGGAGCGCCGGCCGAGTTGTCGTTCCTCAATGCTCTGCCCTATTTCGCGCCCGTCGCGATTTTTCCGTTTGTGGCCGCCGCAGCGCTGTACGGCGGTTGGTGGCTCGCGGGTCCGTTCGTCTTTCTTTTGCTTGCGGACCAGTTCGACACCGCGTTGGGCACGGACGAGCGAAACATCGACCCGAAACAACCCGACGGCCGGTTGTGCTGGCACAAGCTGGCCGTGTGGGTTTGGGTCGCGCTCTATCCTGTGACCTTCGTGTTCGCGTTCCGACAAGTTTTCGTCGCCGAATATCTGGCGTTATGGGAAGGCGTTCTGATCGTGCTGTCCTTGGGAGCCATGGCCCGGCTCACCCTCAATGCCGGCCATGACATGATGCACCGTCGGGCCGTGTGGGAACGGCGCATCGGCGAATTCCTGATGGCTTCCGTCTCCTTCCCGCAGGAGGTCACGGAGCACATCTACGTCCATCACGCCCACATCGGCACGCCCAGGGACGCCGTATCCGCGCCGAAGGGTCAGAGCTTCTGGCAGTACCTGCCCCGATCCGTGGCGCGCAGCTACCTGGACACCTGGCGTGTGGAACGGGACCGTCTCGCGCGCCGCCGCCTGCCGGTCTGGCACCGCACGAACCCGGTCTGGCGCTACGTTCTCGAAACCGGCGCGTGGTATGCGCTGGCCTATTGGATAGGCGGCGTCTGGGGCGTGCCGGTCTTCGTCGCCATCTGCGCTATGGGCATTTTCCAGCTGAGGATGGTCGATTACGTCCAGCACTACGGATTGCAGCGCATCCGCCTGCCCGGCGGTCGTTTCGAGCGGGTCCGCCCGCGGCATTCCTGGAGCATCGCCTACAAGTTGTCCAACTGGTTCTACTACAACGCGCAGCGTCACGCCGACCACCATATCGCGGCAACCCGGCTCTACCCGCTGCTGCAGCATTCCGGGCCGGACGAGGCGCCACAACTGCCGGGAAGCTACTCGGCCATGGGCGGCCTCATAATGTCTCCCGGACGCTGGTTCCGGAAGATGGACCCGCTGGTCGACCGATGGCGCGCGCATTTCTATCCCGAGATCGATGACTGGAGCGCCTATGACAGCGCCGCGTATAGGGCCCGTCCGGACGCATTCGAGACGATCGACGAGATTCTCACCTCCGCGCCGGCCCTCGCCCGGTGGTTGAACCGTAGCCCGGAGCTGCTCGACAGCCTTCGGAGCCGGGAATTCACCGATCTCGACCTCCCGGGCGGTTTCGAACCGGATCCGGAATTTAAGGCGTTCGCCCGCCGCGGCCTCGCCCGGGTGTACTGGACGCACGATCTGGATGTCGCCGAGATGCGGATGCGGATCGCCGATTTACCCGTCCAGGGCGTCAGGGAGGCGGTGGAAGCCGCGCGCAACTGGTCGAACGACAAGGTCTTTCAGATCTGCGTGCACACGATGCGCGGCAACCTGTCACCGGCCGAGGCGGGGGCGGCGCTCTCCAACATCGCCGAAGCGTCGATCGCCGCCGTGCTGTCGGCAGTCAACGAGGACTTTGCCGGCCGGCGCGCCGGCGGCGGGGTCGCCGCCGCGATGCTTGGCGATCCGGCCAGCGGGGATGCGATGATCGGCGCCGAGCTGGATGTCATGTTCGTGTACGACGGCGGGCATGCAAATTGCCATGACGCCCTGTCGCGCCGTTTCTCCGGGGCGCTGCGCGCACTGTCCCACGACAACCTGCTTTTCGACGAAGTCCCCGGTCGCCGCGAGGCGAGAGTCTTCCGTTCGTTTGCCGAATTTCCGGAACGCTTCCGGACGACAGGCCCCGGCGGAGCGCTTCCCGATCTCATCCGGGCGCGGCGCGTCTTCACGAGCGGCGATTCGGGGATAGGCGAACGGTTCGACGAAGCTCGGCTCGACGTCCTGAGTCGCGGCGCCGCGCACGACTCCGCGATCGCCGAATTGCGCGAGGCGCCGCCCGGCGCCGCGGACTCGGGGATCCTGACCGTCGACGATGCCCGCGGCGGCTTCCGGGACGTCGAGCGTGCCGCACGTTTCCTGCAGTTGACCAACTCCGCCGTCGCGCCCGAAATTCTTGTTCCCGACGCGGTTTCCGCCTTTCGCATCGCCGGGGAGCGCGGCTTCGTTTCCGCCGCCGCCGCGGAACGGTTGGCAGAGGCCGCCACGACATGGCGAAACCTGCGCAGTGTCCTGAGGCTGGTCGCAGAAGACGGCTTCTCGGCAGAAACGGCCTCTCCAAGGGCAAAAGCGGTCGTCGCGCGATCTTGCGGCGCGGACGATATAGACGCGCTGACCGTCGCGGTTCGCGACACGGCGGCCCGTGCGGCTTTCGACATCGATGCGCTGGCCGGCGGATAGTCGGCCGCCGCGCGCGATTGTCCCTCGCGGACGCACCCGTTAGGAATCAGAGGTTACGGATCGAGATACACGTTCATGGCTTACTCCCGGTTCCGAAAGCGCTTCGAAGAGCTCATGGCCGTCGCCGATATCCGCATCGACGGCGATCGTCCCTGGGACATGCAGGTGCACCGGGACGATACCTTCCCCAGGTTCTTTGCCTTCGGATCGCTGGGCATGGGCGAAAGCTACATGGACGGCTGGTGGGACTGCGAGCGGCTCGATGAACTGGTGAGCCGCGCCAGCCGCGCTGACCTGAAGTCGGAGCTTCGCCCAACCGACCTCTTCCTTGCCATACAGGCGCGGCTGGTCGGCCCGAAGGGCAGGAAGCGCAGTTCCGGGGAGGGCGAGCGCCACTACGAGCTTGGCCGGGAATTGTACCGCCGGATGCTCGACAAGCGCATGATCTACAGTTGCGCCTACTGGAACGACGCCCAAACGCTCGATGAAGCCCAGGAGCGCAAGCTGGACCTGATCGCCCGGAAACTGCGACTCGAACCCGGCATGAAGGTGCTCGACATCGGTTGCGGCTGGGGCGGGGCCATACACTATTTTGCCGAGCGGTACGGGGTTTGCGGCGTCGCCGTGACCATATCTCCGGACCAATGCGACGCCGCGCGGGAGTTGTGTGCCGGCCTGCCAGTGGAAATACGCCTGCAGGACTATCGCGATGTCGATGAGCAATTCGACTGCAGCTATTCCATCGACATGCTCGGACATGTGGGGCGCAGGAACTACCGGACCTATATGGAAACCGTGAAGCGCAGCCTCTGCCCCGGCGGGCTCCATTTGGTGCAGACCGCGGGCAGCGACAACAGCACCGTGAAGGCCGACCCATGGGTCAACCGGTACATTTTCCCCGGCGGCCACATTCCGTCGCCGAAGCAGATCATGGAAGCTGCGGAGGGCTTGCTGGCGATCGAGGACTGGCATAGCTTCACCCAAGACTATGATCGCACCTTCATGTGCTGGCACGACAATCTGTCCGCCGTCTGGGACGATCTCGGCGACGGCTACGACGAGAGGTTGTTCCGCATGTGGCGGTATTATCTTCTGAGCTTCGCGGGGGTTTTCCGGTCCCGCGTCAGCCAACTCTGGCAGATCGTTTTCACGCGCGCGGGTGCGGGCGTGGATCGTATCCGCTAAACGCACCCGCCTCGTCCGCGACGACGACGCCAATGCCGGTTCCAACAGGATTGATCCGGAAGACCACCGCCGATACCGGTCTCGTCGAGAAGCCGGCGCTCGCCCCGCATTTCGGATTCCACGCGATAGACGACCGGCAAGTGTTCCTGGTCTCGGAATCCTTCAACACATTGCTCCATGGGCAAATCTATCCCGACCTGCTGCCGCTTCTCGGCGGCCGCCTGTCGTACCGGGATATCGTGACCGCTCTGGCCGGCGCGCATTCGGAACCCGCCGTCAGGACAGCGCTGGTCTCGCTGGCGTCCAAGGGATATGTCGTTTCGGGCGAACACGGCATGGAACCCGGGCCTGCGGCGTTCTGGACATCGCTGGGCGCCTCGCCCCGATGGGCCGAGGAGCGCCTGGCGGCGTCGAGCGTGACAATCGGCGGCGAGGGCGGGCAGCTTGCCAAACGGCTGGAATCTATGGGCGTGTGCGTGGTCGCCGACGGGACCGACCCGGCGCTCTCGATCATCGTCTGCGACGACTACCTGGACGAACGGCACGCCGGGGTCAATCGGCGACACATCGCATCCGGCGCGCCGTGGATGCTCGTCAGGCGAGGCGGCCTACAGCCTTTGTTCGGTCCGGTATTCCAGTCCGCGAAGCAGGGTCCGTGCTGGGCCTGCCTCGCCTACCGCCTGCGCGGCCACCAGGAGATCCACAACTTCCTGCGCAACCTGACCGACCACGGCATCGCCCTCGCTCCCCGGGCTGCCGAACCCGCCGCCCTGGACGCGGTCGAGGGCGTCGCCGCGGTCGAGATCGCCAAATGGCTCGTGCTCGAAAAGGCGGCGTCGATCCATGGGTGCGCGGTCTCGCTGGACATCGCCGATCTGTCGATCAGGCGCCACCCGGTTACGCGCCGCCCGCAGTGCCTCGCCTGCGGCGACGAATCGTTGCACCGTCCCGACCGGCAACCGGTGCCGGTGCGCCTGCGGCCGAGTCCGAATAACGTTAGCAACAGCGGCGGCCTGCGCTCGGTCCCGCCGGAGGCGACCCTCGCGAAATACCGTCATCTGGTCGATCCGGTCGGCGGCGTTGTGACCTGGCTCAGGCGCACTACCGGCGAGGCCGATCCCTGGCTGCATGTGCATTGGGCCGGGAGCAATCTCGCGCTGAAGAACCGGGCGCTGAGCGTGCTGCGGCTCAGCCTGCGGACCAAGAGCGCGGGCAAGGGCAGTACGCCTCGCCAGTCCGAAGCGAGCGCCCTCTGCGAAGCGCTGGAGCGCTATTGCGGCGCGTTCCACGGCGACGAGATCCGCTGTCGGAAACGCTTCACGGATTTCGCCGGAGCCGGAGAGCTGGAGGCGATCCACCCCAACGACGTTCAGCTCTTCAGCGATCTGCAATTGGACGCTGCGGACCGAATCAATGCTGGCGGCCATCCTTACAACGTGATTCCACCGCGTCTCGACCCGGACGCGGAGATCGATTGGTCGCCCGTATGGTCGCTGACCCGGGACCGGGTCCGGTATCTTCCGACATCCCTGCTCTATTACGGCAAGTCGGCGGACCATCGGGGGGTCGCGGATTTCGTGGCGGACTCCAACGGCTGCGCCGCCGGCAACACGCTGGAGGAAGCGATCCTTCAGGGGTTCTTCGAACTGGTTGAACGCGACGCCTTCGCGGTGTGGTGGTACAATCGGCTGCGCCTGCCCGGAGTGGATCTGGATAGCTTCGGCGATGAGTATCTTGCAACGGCAAGCGACTACTACCGCGGCCTGAACCGCGACCTGTGGGTGCTGGACGTCACCGCCGATCTCGGAATCCCGACCTTTGTCGCCATCTCGCGCCGCACCGACAAGAAGGCAGAGGACATCATCTACGGAGCCGGAGCGCATATCGATCCCCATATCGCCGCTCTCCGTGCGGTTTGCGAATTGAACCAGTTCCTGAATTGGGTTCAGGGCACGGGCCCCGGCGGCGCCGGTTACCGGGTCGACGATCCGCAGTGCCTGTGGTGGTGGCGGAACGCGACGCTCGCGGACCACCCCTATCTGGCGCCCGCGGCCGACATGGCGCCGCGTGGCAAGGCCGACTACCCCGTTCCCGAGACCGTGGATCTGCGGGACGACGTGGAACGATGCCGGGCACTGGTCGAAGCCAAGGGCATGGAGTTCCTTGTGCTGGACCAGACCCGTCCCGATATCGGCATGCCGGTGGCGCGGGTCATAGTGCCCGGCATGCGCCACTACTGGCAACGCTTCGCGCCGGGACGCCTCGTCGGCGTGCCGGTCGATATGGGGTGGCGCAAACGTCCTCTTGCCGAGGCAGAACTTAATCCCGCGCCGGTCATCGGTTGAGGGTTGCCGCGATCCCGGATATTTTCGGCGGCAGGATCCGGGATGAGCGATCTCAGCGGTCGAGGAGTTCTATTCTTGGTGGACAAATCGACGAGGGGTTGCCGTGAGCACTAGAGAAGATTGGCTCTATACCGAGGAACGCCTTCTGCCGGTGGCGGCATCCATGGGCCAATTGCTGATGCGGATCAGGCCGCATATTTCCGCCCGCCTCATTGACGGGCCGGAATGGGAGCGGTTGCTCGACCGCGCCCACGAAACTCCGGTGACGATGGCGGCTTTTCCGTTCGGGTTCGAGATACCGCTGCAAGACCCCTTGCCGAAGGCGGATTTCGGCGTGTCGCTGGTCGGCGACAGCCGGACGGCGGCGCATTTTCAGGAAAGAGGCCGCGCGGGAGACGCGGATCCATCGACCGCTGGCCTGGCGTGGCTGTTGGACGAGACCGATCGCGAAGACTCCCTGCTCCGCCGCGTCGCCGGAAGAAAGATGATGCTCGAATACGATGTCCAACCGGTGCAGAACGGCGCGCGCCCGGATCCGGGCATATTCCTTTACCCTGTCGACGACGTGCTGGCGGGCGGCCAGCAGCGGATTTCGGAGTTGGGCGCGGTTTACGACGCGCTGGTCTTTGCCGGCGGCTGGAGTCCGGACGCCGCCGAACGCCGGCAGGTCGAGCGGCTGTACGAGACGATGACGCCGGACACGCTCATCAAGGCCGTCGGCACGTTTCCGTCGCGGGAAAGGACGATACGGACCGCGGCGACGGGCTTCCGGAAAGCAGACGACGTGGTGGCATTCCTGGACCGCGCGGGCTGGCCCGGGTGTCCTTCGGCCGTTGGCGACACCGTATCGTTTTTCGAGGAACGCGGCGCTTTCGCCTATCTCGGAATCCATTTCGACATTACCGCGGACGGGGTAGGGCCGGCGCTGGGATTGAGTTTCTTTGCCCAGGAAAGGGAGTGGCTGAAGGACATACGGTATTGGACTCCCCTGATCGACGGCATCGGCGAGCGGGCATATGCCCTGCCCGGGAAACTGGCGGAACTGGCCAGATGGTCGACCGGATCGACGACGCTGCTCACCGGATCCGGTCCGATCATGCTCGTGCGGGGCATACACCACGTCAAGCTGTCGATAACCGGGGACCGGGTCGGGCCGGTGAAGGGCTATGTCTTTTTCCTGATGATGTGCGCGCGGCCGAAGGGCGCTGCCGCGCCTGGGTAGACGGCCGGACGCGTGCCGGACAAGGATTTCCGTGAAAGGAGGGGCGGACGGTGGCCGAAATCGACGATCGATCCATCTCGGCGCAGGACCGCAAGGCCATGCGCCATTTCGACGACACTACCGAGGACTTCTATATATCGGGACATGGAACCCCGAACACTTCCACAGCGGATTGTTCGAGGCTGGGGAGTATCCCGGGGAGGGGGAGGCCTTTGCAGGGCCGGCGAGTCTGACGCGCGGGCTGGAACGCATGATCGAGGCGGTCGTCGCCCCGGCCGCGATCAGGGAGAACCATCATGTGGTGGACGCGGGCTGCGGAATCGGCGGAACGGCCATCTATCTCGCCAGGACCCGGGGATGCACGGTCACGGGCGTCAACTTGCATCGGGCGCAATTGGAAATCGCCCAAGGGAAGGCGAAGGATGCGGGTCTGGAACGACGCGTTGGCTTCGAATACGGCGATTGCTCCCGCCACCTGCCGTTCGCCGACGAATCGATCGACACCGTCGTCAACATCGAGAGTGCCTGCCACTTCGCGATCGCGGACAATTCCTGAGCGAGGTCCGAAGGATCCTCAAGCCCGGCGGCAAGTAGCGGCGTGAGCGGATTCGATATCCCTTCGGCGTACCGGGACGGATACGGGAAGGCGGTCGCGCTCAATCCGGACCTTGCCGCGAGCTATATCGAGAACACGGTCGTCGACGACCCGCTCGCCGATGCCGCCGTCGAGGCGCTGGCGCCGCTCGATGGCCGGGATATCCAGCGGTTCATGGACGCCGGCATGGAACGGGACGCGAAGGTTCTCGCGGAGGCGCCGCGGGCGCTGCGCGACTTCTTCGAGTCTTTCGAAGCCGCGCCGGCCTGGTACGATCGCGATGCGGTTCTCCCCGGACGCTACGCCTTCCACGAGCATCTGGACCTGTTCATCGTCGGGTTCATCGTCGTCACCCTGCGAAACTTCAACAGTCTGATGAGCAAAGTGTTTTTCATGACGGGACAGGCCACGACCCAGCAGGGCCTGCGGGTGATCCGGCAGAACATACGGTATCTGACCGAGACGCTCATGCTTCCGACGAGCCTCGATCTTGGGGAGGACGGCTGGAAGTTTTCCCTCCGCATCCGTCTGGTGCATGCGCGTGTCAGGCGGCAGCTTCGCAAGTCCGGCAAATGGGACGAGGCGGTTCTCGGTGCGCCGATCAGCGCGGCGAATATGGCGCTCGCGTCGGCCAACTTCTCCGCGTCGCTGATCCGGGATGTTGAGCGGCTCGGGGCGAACCTGAATGCCGACGCGCGCGCCGGCCTCATGCAGATATGGCGCTATGCGTCCTGGCTGATCGGGACGCCTGAAGCCCTGCTGCGCGGCGGCGACGAGACCGAAACCGCCGAGTTGGCGCGGATCGGCCATCTGTGCGAACCGCCGCCCGACAGGGTGTCGACGGTGATAACGAACGCAACGGTCGGGGCCTTGCCCGAGGTCGCCAGGCTGACCGATCCCGCCGCCAAACGGGCCATGGTGGAACATGGGTATCGGGTCTCCCGCGCGCTGCTTGGCGACGAGCTTGCCGATCGGTTCGGATTTCCCCGGCAGCGGACCGCGGGGCTGCTGCCGCGGATGCGGTGCAGGTACCGGCTCCAGAAGGCCTCCCGCCGGTTCGCGCCGGGCTTGGGGCGGCTCTGGAAGGACGACCCGTTCGTATTGCTGCTCGACGCCGCGACGATCGGCGGCCTCCGGCGCCGACTGCCCGAGGAACTGGAGGCGGCGAAGGCGGGCGCGAGTCTCCTGAAGCGCGCGTGAGCCGGCTTGCTGCAAGGCGCGGTCCGCCGGGAACGGCCTCTCCCTTGCTCTCGGCAGGGAACGCAACGACGAAGCGGTGCATACGGCTCGGTCGGCACCGGAGGACGGAACACCGGCCATGAGCTTCGAGGACGAGTGGGTCGCCAATGAAGATGGCCTTGTCCGCGAGGCCGGTTCCCTGGGGGAACTGCTGGCGCGGACGAAAGGCCTCTTTTCCCCGCTGCCGATCGACGGCGGGGGATGGGAGGGGCTTGTGGAACGCGCTCGCGAATTGCCCCCGACACTGGCGGGCTTTCCCCTTTGGCTGGGATTTCCGATCGACGACTCCCGCCCGGCCGTGTCCCTCAACGTCTCGCTGCCGGGCGGAACCCGGTCGGCGGCGTTCTTCGAGGACAAGGGGCGGTCCGGGGACGCGGACCCGTCGGCGGCGGGTATCGCTTCGCTCCTGGGCGAGACAGGGAAGGAGGACTCCCCTCTTCGCCGCGTCGTGGGCGACAGGGTATTGCTGCAATACGACATCGATCCGGCGCGGCGCACGCAGCGGGAGCCGGGGATATTCCTGTACCCCGTTCGACCGACGCTGGCCGGCGACCCCTCCGGCCGGCGGCTCCGGGATTTCCGGGTGGCGCTCGACGCCATGACCTCCGCTGCCGGCTGGGAGCCGGACGAGCCCGGGCGTCGACACATCGAACGGGCGTATCTGGCGCTGGAGCCGGACACGCGCATCGGAGCCATCGGAGCCTTTCCGTCGAGAAGAAGGACGCTTCGGCTCACGATGCTGGGGTTCGACAAGGCATGCGACGTCATGACGTTTCTGGAACGCGTCGATTGGCCCGGACGTCTTCCGGCGGTCGCTTCCGCCCTGGCGCGCATCGAGGAGCGCGGCGCCTTCGCCCGGATGCAGTTGGGAATCCAGCTCGACATCGGCGCCGCGGGCGTGGGGCCGACACTCGAACTGCAGGTCTTTTCCGCGAATACGATTT
Organism: Alphaproteobacteria bacterium bin95; assembly: GCA_002238885.1. GTDB lineage: Bacteria > Pseudomonadota > Alphaproteobacteria > Bin95 > Bin95 > Bin95. Next base: position 22,053 of record MPNF01000006.1, read on the forward strand.
ACGACCATACGGGATGGTTCAAGGACAAGGGGCATTGGACAGACCTCATCGACGGCCTCCGCGAGGAACGTCTTGCCATTCCCGAAAAGCTGCCGGGGTTGGCCGAATGGTCGTCCGGAGCGAAAATGCTGTTCGGCCGGTCGGGCCCGTTGCTGTTCTTCAAGCGCATTCACCACTTCGCGATCGTGCTGACCGCGGACGGTGTCGAGCGGGTCGATGCCTATGTGTTCCTGCTGATGTCCCGTTTGCCGCGCCGCGGAGACCGGCCCGGGTAGCCAGGGCCCGCCGGAGCGGGCTCCGCCCGCGGCGAACGCCGGCTACCCCGGATTCGCGCCGGATACCAGGCGGTAGGTGAACACGCCCTCCCGGAGGCCCTGGTCGAAGTCGACGGCGGCCTGCATGAGCTCATGGTAGGATATCTCATCCGGCTGCGGCGGCGGGGTCAGGAACACGAGCAGCTTCCAGCGCTTGCGGAGACTCTCGACGGCCGGCGCCACTTCGGAATCCAGATCCCGCTCTCGTATCTCCTCGAACCCCGCCTGTTCCAGGGCTTCGAGCAGACCGCGCAACGACGCGAGAGGCGGCATGTGGAAGCCTCGCTGCATGCTGACATGAACGGCTTCCTGGGCCTCTGACATCGGCTTGCCGCTGAGCAGGCCGTCCACCATGCGCCAATGCCCGCCCGGCTTGAGTACCCGGCGCACGCCCTGGAGGTATGCGAGCTTGTCGGGCGCGTAACAGAACGATTCGTGATTCGTGACGGCGTCGAAAGAGGCGTCGGGGAACGGCATGTCCATGAAGTCGCCATGACGGAACTCCACCAGATGGCCGACTCCCCGCTGTTCCGCATACTCCGCCGCCAACGCCACATGCGGCTCGCATATGGTCAACCCGGTGACGCGCACGCCGTATTCCTGCGCCAGCGCGACGGCCGGGCCGCCCAGGCCGCATCCCGCATCCAGAACCCGCTTTCCCGGGCCGAGGTCGCACCCGCCCGCCAGCGTATGGATGGAGCGCATCAGGGCTTCCCGTTCGGTCCCGGTATCCGGTCCCCAGAGCCCGTAATGCACCATCCGCAGGTCGCCGGCGACTTTCAGAAGCCGGTCCGTCATGTCGTCGTAATAGGCAGTGACCGAAATGTCCCTTGCCGGCCCGCGATCATGCTCGAGATTCATGGCGATGCCCTCCTTGCTTCCGGTCCACCGTCATCAACAGGGGTGGAAGGAACAGAAAATCGCAGACCAGGGCGAGCACGATAACGATTGCCGTAAGTTGCCCCATCTGCGCGGTCGGAAAGAAATCCGACAGGCCGAGGACCAGAAAGCCCGCCACCAATATGACCGTGGTCGCGTACAAGGCCCGTCCGACGGTCCGGAACGCATAGCGCACCGCATCGTCCGGCGTGTAGTCGAGTTTGCGCCTTGCGTGAAGATACTTGCTGAGAAAGTGCACGGTATCGTCCACCACGATGCCGATCGTCATGGCCATGACGACCGAGAGCGCGAGTCCGACCTCTCCCACCGCCAGGCCCCAGACGCCGAAAGCCATCAATGCGGGGACGAAGTTCGGCACCAGGCTCACCAGGCCGATGCGAAGCGAACGGAACGCGACGACGAGAAGGATGGAAATGCCGAGAAACGCAATCGCGGTTCCGACCAGCATCGCCCGGATATTACGCTCCCCGATATGCGCGAACATCAGCGCGGCGCCC
>MPNF01000580.1 GCA_002238885.1 Alphaproteobacteria bacterium bin95
TCCGTCGCCGGGTCGTCGGGGTCGTACATGTTGGTATTGCAGGTCCCGCCGGCGAGCAGCGTGCCGGGATGGCGGTCGACGACCCTGCGGGCGATGGCGATGGCATCGCGGTTGAGCTGCTCCAGCAGGTGTTCCCGGCCGACAAGGCGCAATCTCTCGCGGTGCCCGTAATAGGTGAAGGCGAGCACCACATCCGAACCGCAGCGCACCAGCTCCTCGTGCAGTTGCTCGACGACCTCCGGATGGTCGATCACGACTTCAGGCACATAGCCGCCGGCCGCAAGGTAGCCGCGCCGCTCCATCTCGAAGAGGTAGCCGCTGCCGTGGATGAACGCCTCGCCGGCGGCCAGACGCTCGGTAAACGATCCGGTCATGGCCGTCCTCCCCTGTTTGCCGAACTGAGAGCGTGACAGGACAGGCGGGCGCAATACGCCCGTTTCCGACCCAGATGCGCCCTTTTGCGGCATGGGAGACGACGGACCGCGCCCCCTGCGCGGCAACGAGGTCGGCTCCCCCGTTTCTGAATTTCAGCGGTCGGTCGGATGCTTCCGCACATGAATAGAATGATAATATCTATTCTTGTAACATAATGAACAAACATACACAATACTTCCTATTGGCTCCTTCGATAGGGGCGACGGCAGCGATGGCCGGTGTTTTCGACCACTCACCTTCGAGCCTCGACACGGCCGTGCAGTTCGCTGTTGCCTGCCCGCAGCGGGCCTCAACCTGATTCCGGGAATCTCCGCATGGCCCTGAAGCAACCCATCGTCATCCCGCATGCAACGGAAAATACTTACGAGCTGTCGCGCGATTACAAGCTGGAGCTCGATAACATTGCGGTGATCGTGCCCAAATATTTCAGATTCGACGGAGCGAGCATCCCGGCACCCGCGTGGATGTTTACCTATACTCCCTTTCATCCGGACGTAATGCTGCCGTCGCTCATCCATGACTGGATGTACTATAACCACCAAGCGGACAGGGACATTACAGACGACTTGTTCTTTACACTTCTGAAGAACAACGGAGTAAGTAATTTCATGGCCAATTTGATGT
>MPNF01000581.1 GCA_002238885.1 Alphaproteobacteria bacterium bin95
CGCGGCGGACGGACGACCAAGATTCACGCCCTGACCGATGAGGCCGGCCGGCCCGTGGCATTCACCCTTACGCCCGGCCAGGCCCACGATCTTGCCGGGGTCGGGGCCCTCCTGAAGCAGGTCCCTGCACCAAAGCGATTGATCGCCGACAGGGCCTACGATGCCCGCAAGTTCCGCAACTGGCTCACCGACCGCGGCTGCGAACCGGTGATACCACCCCAGTCCACGCGGAAGAACCCGCACTCCTTCGACGCCACAGCCTACAAGCTCCGTAACCGCATCGAGCGTATGTTCTGTCGCCTCAAAGACTTTCGCCGTATCGCAACCCGCTACGACAAACGCGCCGATACATTCTTGTCGGCCGTCTTCATCGCCGCAACTCTCGCCTGGTGGGCCAATTGAGTCCCGACCCTAGGCGCTGCCTCGCTTCAGCAGGGCGTCCAGCGAGACGGGGCCGGCGCCGCGGGCGATGGGGATGAGCAGCAGGAAAATCCAGAAGAGCCGCTGGTCGAGGATCTTCGCGTCCGGCACATTGTCCAACCACATGCCGATCGTTGCCGCGTCGGCTCCATGGCCCACGATATCGACAAAGCTCATCACCAGGATGAACCCGATCATGGCGAGGCTGGCGGCGCGGGTGAACAGGCCCACCACGATCAGCGCCGGGATGATGAACTCCGCCCATGTGCCGGCCAGCACGATGAGGTCCGCGATAAAGCCGAGCTGCGATTCGTCATAGCCGACGGCCTCCATCTGCGCCGGAAGTATCTGCACATAGGCGCCGGCCGACAGCGAGAAGATGCCGCCGATCCCTTCCCCGAGCTTGGTCATGGCGGATGCCCAGAAGAAGGTGGCGAGCGTCGCCAGAAACACCAGGCGCGCGAGGGTCGGCACGGCCGCGCCGTCGAGGAACCGTCCGACCGGTCCCAGAATGGCGTCTTCGAGGCGGTAGAGAGCATTCATTGCGGGTTCTCCCGACATTTCACACTGAGATTGTCCCGATGGCCTGCGCGGCGAAGA
>MPNF01000582.1 GCA_002238885.1 Alphaproteobacteria bacterium bin95
AGGCCCCGCCATTGCCGGGCACCAGGCCGACGCGCACATAGGTCTCCGCGAAGCGCGCGCTCTCGGCGGCGAAGCGCAGGTCCGCGTGCAGGCTCATGTCCATCCCGGCGCCGACGGCCACGCCGTTGACGGCCGCGATCACCGGCTTGTCGATTTCTTGAATCTTGAGCGAGAGCTTCTGGATCAGGTCCCAGAGGCCCGACTTGATCTCCAGCGGCGTCGGCGGCGTGTCGCTGCCCATCTGCCGCGTATCCCCGCCGGCGCAGAAACCGCGCCCGGCGGCGGTGACGATCACCGCCCAGACATCCTCGCGCGTCCGGCATTCCTCCAGCCGGTCCAGGTATCCCGTCAGCATCTCATGGGTGAAGGCGTTCAGCCTGTCCGGGTTGTTGAAGGTGATCGTCGCGATTCTGTCGCTGACATCGAAAAGCAATTTGTCGGTCACGCCGTTCCTCCGGTTATGCAAGCGGCGGGGCCAACCTAGCCCGAATTTCCGCTCGCGGTCACGGCCGACCGGAAACAGCCTGCATCGCCGGCGGGCTGGCGAAGAAAAAGGTGGAACTCCATACTGGAGCTATTCTCCGCCGAACGGCCAACGCCCTGCAGAGGAGGAGCCCCGATGTCGACTCTCACCGAAAGCCCGGCCGTTCGCATTGCGGTGCCCGACCCCGGCGCGCCGAAGGACGGCCTGTCCCATGTCGTCGGCGAACAGGCGCCGCCGCTCAGACATACGACCATCCCCGACGCGCTCCGCGACACGATTTCCCGCCACAGCGCGCGCAATGCGGTGGTGCTGCCGAAAGAAGGTAGGACGCTCAGCTACGAAGAGTTGGACCGCGCGGTGGATGCACTCGCCGCCGGGCTGCTTGCGCTCGGCCTCGGGAAAGGCGACCGCGTCGGCATCTGGTCGCCCAACCGGCTGGAGTGGATCCTGACGCAGTTCGCGACTGCACGGTTCGGCGCAATCCTCGTCAACATCAACCCCGCCTACCGCCCGGTCGAGCTCGAA
>MPNF01000007.1 GCA_002238885.1 Alphaproteobacteria bacterium bin95
ACGATATGTTTCAGCCGATGCGTTGGGCGATAGTTTAGCGGCAGAACGCTGGGTTCTGGCCCCAGTAGCCCTGGTTCGAATCCAGGTCGCCCAGCCACATTTCCCAGCCTCGCGACAATCCTTCCGGTGTGCCGCCAATGTCCGATTACGCCGCGCCCCTCCGCGACATTCGCTTCGCGATGACCGAGATCGCCGAACTGGACGGGGTGGTCGCCCTGCCCGGCATGGAGGAGATTTCGGTCGATCTCGTCGATGCCGTGCTGACCGAGGCGGGGCGGTTTGCGGACGAGGCGGTGGCGCCCCTCAACCGTGTCGGCGACATGCAGGGAGCTGTGCTGGAAAACGGCGTCGTGCGCACGGCGGACGGGTTCCGGGAAACCTACCGGCAGTTCTGCGAGGGCGGCTGGAACGGCGCGCCCTTCGACCCTGAATATGGCGGGCAGGGCCTTCCGTGGCTCGTGTCCACGGCGCTCACGGAGATGTGGCAATCGGCCTGCCTGTCCTTCTCGCTGGCGCCGCTGCTTACCCAGGGCGCAGTGGACCTGCTCGCGAATCACGGTTCGGATGAGCAGAAAGACGTCTTTCTGGAGAAGATGATTTCCGGCGAATGGGCCGGCACGATGAACCTGACAGAGCCCCAAGCCGGCTCCGATGTGGGCGCGCTCGCCACCCGCGCCGTGCCGACGGGGGACGGCGCCTATCGCATCAGCGGCCAGAAGATATTCATCAGCTACGGCGACCAGGATTTCACCGACAATATCGTCCACATGGTCCTTGCGCGCACGCCGGATGCGCCGAAAGGTATTCGCGGCGTTTCGCTGTTCATCGTACCCAAGGTGATGGTGAACGAGAACGGCAGCCTCGGCGCGCGTAACGACCTGCGGCCCGTCGGACTGGAGCACAAGCTCGGCATCCACGGCAGTCCGACCTGCGTGATGGCCTATGGCGAAGGGGACGGCGCACTCGGCACGCTCGTCGGCGAAGAGAATTGCGGCATCCAGTACATGTTCACAATGATGAACAATGCCCGGCTCGGCGTCGGATTGCAGGGTGTCGCGGTCGCCGAACGGGCCTATCAACAGGCCCGTGCATTCGCAATGGAGCGCGTCCAGGGCAGGGATGAGTTGAGCGGCGAACGGGGACCGGTCCCGATCCTGCATCATCCGGACGTGCGGCGGATGCTGATGACCATGAAGGCCCAGATCGAGGCCATGCGTGCGCTTTGCTACTGGATCGCAGCCGCCCTCGACCGGGCCCAGCGTGCGGGCGACGCGGAAGCCCAGGCACGCGTCGATCTGATGATTCCCGTCGTCAAGGCATGGTGCAGCGACCTCGGCGTCGAAATCGCCTCGCTCGGCGTCCAGGTGCATGGCGGCATGGGCTTCATCGAAGAAACCGGCGCCGCCCAGCATATGCGCGACAGCCGTATCGCGCCGATCTATGAGGGCACCAACGGCATCCAGGCCATGGACCTCGTCGCACGCAAGCTCGTCCGCGACGGTGGCGAAGCGCTCCGGGCCCAGCTCGCCCTGATGCGGGCGGATGCGCCTGACCGGACGCTGGCCGCAGCCATCGATGCCGTGGAGCGCGCGGCGGCGCTCATTCTCGGCCGCTTTGGCAAGGAGTTCGGCGCAGCCGCGGCTGCGGCCGTTCCGTTCTGCAACCTTCTCGGTCTTGCAACCGGCGGCTGGCTGCTCGCCAAAGGCGCGGCGGCAGCCGAGCGCCTCCTGGCGGACGGCGCGGAGGACACAGAGTTCCTGGAAGCGAAACGACTGACCGCGCGTTTCTATGCCGAAACGCTGCTGCCGCAATATGCCGGGCACCTCGCCGCTGTTGAAGCCGCCGGCGGGGCGGAGCTGGAGATGGCAGCCGAACAGTTCTGACGGCGGAGGAGAGCGCCATGACCTTTACCGCAATCGGCGCCTGCCCCGACACGGGCCGGCTCGGCATCGGCATCACGACCTATTCGCTCGGCGTCGGCGGCTACTGCCCGTTTTTCGAGCGCGGCGTCGCGGCACTCTCGACCCAGGCTTTTGCCAACCCTGCGCTCGGTCCGCTGGCCACCGCCGCGCTCAGGGAGGCGCCGGACCCGGATCGGGCATTGCGGTTGCTGGCGGAGCAGGACCCGGGTTTCGACTGGCGCCAGGTCGTGATCGCGACGGCGGATGGCCGCATCGCGGCGCATACCGGTCCTCATACGCGGCCCTGGTCCGGCCACATTACCGGCGAGGGCTTCGCGGTCTTCGGCAATGTGCTGGCCGGCGAGGCAACGGTCCAGGCGATGGCTGCAGCATGGCGCGAGCGGGCCGGAGACGACCTGTCGGAGCGGCTGCTCAAGGCAATCGAAGCGGGGCGGGATGCAGGCGGCCAGGCGTCGCCGGACGGCACGCACCTGCCGGAGCGCTCGGGAGCGCTGATCGTGCGCGGCGCGGATATCGTGGAGGACATAGACCTCAGGGTCGATCTCCATGACGACGCTGTCGGCGAACTTCGCCGCCTCTGGGAGGCTTACCGGAAATACCTGCCCTATTACGCGCTCCGCGCTCGCTCGCCCGCCGAAACGCCGCCGCAGGATGTCTGGGCGCGACAGAACGATCCCGGCAACGCATGACCGGGAACGATCTTTCGCTCGACACGCTGCTCGCCCAGGGGGGACGATTCCTCGACCGGGAGACCGGCGCCGTGGTGCCGCCGATCCATTCCGCCACGACCTATGCGCGGGACAACCGCTACGAGACGACCGGCTACACCTACAGCCGCGACGCCAACCCGACCGTCGCGCATGTGGAGGAAGTGCTGGCGGAACTCGAAGGCGCGGAGGACGCGCTCGTCTTCTCGTCGGGAATGGCGGCGGTCGTGACCTTCTTCGACAGCCTCGGCGCGGGCGACCATGCGGTGGCGCCGCGGGTGATGTATCACGGCGCGGCGGACCTGCTACGCCGCCTGGCCGACCGGCGGGGGGTCGAAGTCAGCTTTTTCGATGCGTCGGAGCCCAGCGCGCTGGAAGCGGCAGTGCAGCCCGGCCGGACATCGGTCGTCTGGATCGAGACATGCGTAAACCCGACCTGGGACGTGATCGACGTGCGCGCCGCTGCCGAGATCGCGCGTGGCGCAGGAGCGGTCCTCGGCGTGGACGCTACCGCGACGCCGCCTGTGGCGCTCCGGGCGCTCGAACTCGGCGCCGACATCGTCTTTCATTCCGCTACCAAGTATCTCGGCGGGCACAGCGACCTGCTGGCGGGCGTGCTCGCAACCCGGCGCGCCGACGAGCACTGGGCAGAGATAAAGTCGGCCCGCACGCGGATGGGCGGCGTGCTCGGCGCGTTCGAAGCATGGCTTCTGCTGCGCGGCATGCGCACCCTGCACGTGCGCTACGAGCGCCAGGGGGCGAACGCGCTGGCGATCGCGCAGCATTTCGAAGGCCATAATGGGATCGAGGCAGTGCTGTATCCCGGCCTGGAGTCCCACGCCGGACACGAGATCGCGAAGCGGCAGATTGCGGGCAGCTTCGGCGCCATGCTTTCGCTGCTGGTCGAAGGCGGCGCGGAAGCCGCCAAACGGGTCGCCACGCGTACCCGGCTGTTCGTGCCGGCAACGTCGCTCGGCGGCGTCGAGAGCCTGATCGAGCACCGGGCGACGGTCGAGGGGCCGCTGAGCGCCGTGCCGGCGAACCTGCTCCGCCTTTCCGTCGGCATCGAGCGCGCGGACGAGCTCATCGCAGACCTGGAGCAGGCATTGGCGACATAGTGGCGACCGAACCTCTGCCGCCTGTCAGCGAATCTCTCCTAACTCCTTGATTTCCCTGGTGAGCGCGGCAGGATTCGAACCTGCGACCGCCTGATTAAAAGTTATAGCATTTTATGTTTCACCGGATTTCGTCTGCATTAGCTGGACCTACATTTCGTGTTGTCTATCAATGGGTTGTATCTATAAGGACATTTGCTTGCCTTTGCTGAGGTTAGCCAATATTCTGTTCATGTTGTGACATAGATTGTGACACGGGGCGAAAATGGCACTGACAGAGAGACGCATTCGCGACATGAAACCCGGCCCGAAAACCGTGTTCGTCTGGGATAATCGGGTTAGCGGCAAGGGACGCCTCGGCGTCCGAATTACCCCGGCCGGAGCAAAGGCGTTCGTGCTCGACTATTTCGATGCCGGCGGCACCCGCCGCCGCATGACCTTGGGCAGACCGGGTGAAATGCCGCTTGCGTCGGCGCGCGAAACGGCAAGCCGGGAGCTTGCCGCCGTTCGCGATGGCAAACCCGACATGGCCGAACGCCAGCAGCAAAGGCGAGCCGCGCCGACTGTCGCTCGGCTGGTTGAGGATTTCCTGACCGTCGAAGGTCCGGCGCGTATCGCGCGCGGGCGCATGACCGAGAACACGCTTCACCAGTATCGGCATGGGGCGGGAAAATACCTTCTACCAGCGCTCGGCGAAATGCGCGTCGAGGACGTGAAGCGGGCGGACATCGAACGCATGGCCGCGTCCCTGCCCGGCACGACGCGAAACCGCGCCCTCGCGCTGGCATCAAGGCTCTTCACGCTGGCCGAGATATGGGAGTGGCGGACGCCGGGGAGCAACCCGGTGCGAAAAGTCGAACGCGCGCGCGAGGAAGCCCGCGACCGCGTTCTCTCCGGAAGCGAAATGGCGGCGCTGGCGGCGGCGTTGGCGGACATGGAGTCTCGCAAGCGGATGCAGGTCGCGGCGATTCGCTTCCTCGCCGTGACCGGACTGCGTGTTGGTGAGGCGCTAGCGATTGCTTGGGACCATGTCGACGCCGAAACTGGCCGGCTCTTGATCCCGGAGTCGAAGACAGGCCGGAAATGGCACGACCTGCCTACGCCGGCCGTCGAGATATTGGCTGCCCTGCCCCGTCTAGGTCCGTGGGCCTTCACGACCACCGGCCGCGTCCCGCTGCGTTATCGCGCCGTGCAGGTCGCCTTCCGCGACGCCTGCCACGCTGCCGGGATAGGCGACGCCCGCCTGCATGACCTGCGCCGGGGCGTGATATCCGCCGCTGCCGCCTCCGGGGCCAACGTCGCGGTGCTGCAACGCCTCTTGGGGCACAAGACGGTAGCGATGGCGATGAGATACGCCACAGAACTCAGGGACCCGGTGCAAGCCACCCGTGAGCACGTTGCCACACAAATGGCCGCTGCCATGACTGGTAAGCCCGGCGAAGTTATTCCACTGCACCGGCAGAACACGGGCACAAAATAAAGTCGCTCTACTTGAAATATCCTTCAACAAAAAAACAACGCCACATTCAGAAATGCGATTGCTCGCCTGCGCGCAACCTTTCTTCAATTTAGGGCATATTTTGTATTGCAGATAACGCTTAGCCCGCATTAGCCTAGGTTCACTGACTGCGGGAGAGGCAGATGAAACGCTTCGAGAGTGACAGGTATTACCGCCCGGCGGACACCGAAATGCGTTTAATCGCGACCGAAGGCACCTTGGCAATCTGGCGACACGAAGGACGCGGTCCAACTTACCAAAAAATTGGACGGCGTATCTGGTATTTCGGACGAGAATTAAACGCGTTCATTGACGAACAGCGAGTAGAGCCGACGGCCGCCTAAGCCTTCCAACGAAAAACGGGACCGCCAGTCGCCAAACTTTTGCGGCCCCGTTGTGTCAACAAGAGGCAGGATCATGCCGGATGGCGCGCCAGACCGCAAGAGAGAAACCCGGAAATGTTGGTGCTGCGAATATGACCGGCCGCGCAAGGATCCGATATGTCCAGTCTGCGGGGCGCACTTACTCAAGTGGCGCGATATGCCGTATCCGGGCGACGGAACCGGCGAGCGTCATACATGGGCGCTTCACCAATGGACGGAGACGACAAGCGCCAAGCTGACATTGATTGCACTTGTGGACCATGCGGGGCCGGACGGCTGCTTTCCATCAAGAGAGACCATCGCACTTGAAATAGAAATGACGGAATCAACGGTCAAGCGCGGCATTAGAGAACTAAAGCGACTTGGGTTGTTGAAGACGGAGAAAAGGCGGATGAACGGAAAACAGGCTTCAAACCGCCACGTCTTTACAGGGAGGCAGATATGGCCCTCTGAAAGTGCTTCCCCATCACAGGGGGCCGCTAATGACCCTCTGTGCCATTTACAGGGGGTCACCGGACGCACTTTACAGGGGGCCGCCAGTGACCCCCTAACAAGACTCTATGAACAAGAAGAAGAATCTCGAAGGGAAGAATTACATACACCACTCTCTGCAATTAACACCACCAACGCCTGAAGGGTGAACGAGATGAAAAAGGCCAACAGTGACGTTGCACTCGCGGAACTCGCCATGCGTGCTCATGCAGCTTTCGGACGAAGCACCGTGACATGGATGGACGCTGCCGGCATCCTGCTAGAAGCGCGGCGGATTGCCGAACACGGCCAGTGGCGACCATTCCTTGCGGAAGCGGGCATTCCGAACCGCACCGCTGAACGTATGCTGCGCATCGCCAAGACTGGCCTGAAAAGCGACAACGTGTCGCTTTTGGGAGGCGTCGCGGCAACTCTCGACCATATCGCCGCCGGCAAGGCCGCGCACAAACTTTGGCGGGAGACCGTCGACGCATTGCCGGAAGGTCCGCTTCGTGCCGAGGTCATTCAGATGTATCCTGACGGGCCTGAAGCGATGGCCACGTGGGCGCGACTTGTGGCTGTCGTGAACGAAGTCGAAGCCGCGGAAGATGCCAAGGGAGTGACCACATGACCGAAGAAATGGACCTGCCTGAAATCGAGGAGACAACGGAAGACGATTGGACAATATTTCCGGTGCTAGACGTGTATCGGGTGGTTAGTGTCGACAAGAATGAACTGCACTACCGTATCCCGGACGTAGTCGTTTTGTCCCGCAAGTCGGAAGCCGAAAAGCTCGAAGAGATTGCGACCTTCCTAAAAGAGAAGGCCGAGCGGCTGCGGGCCGATGGTGACGAATAGCTCCTCGGGGACCCCTGTCCAGCAGCCGGAATCGTTGGGGCGGACCGGGGTGGGGAGACGCGAACTCCATGAATGGTCTTTGGATAACGGTGGTTGGGCAGTAGATACCGTTACGGTTGACCAGAGCTTACTCGTCCTTGTCGAACGTGTTTATGAGACCACGCGCAAGTTGAGCTGCGACAGCACACAACAAACCTATTGGAAAATAGACAACAGAAGAACCGGTCGTGGCTCCAATGTAGGCAAGGACAACCATGGCAAATACTACCACTACAAGGCATACTGTGAGACCGTTCCCACTCGCATTTATGGAGAACATTTTGCTAAAGAAATTTGCTCCAACATCTGCTTTGGATTCGCTCGCTTTTTTCTCGTCCATTGCCTCGACCCTTCGTTTGAAATGACGGCCATAGCTATCATGGACTATTGATTATGTCAGTGCTCGCCTACCTCTCCGCCCTGCCGGTCACGCAGGGGCGTCGCGCTGGCGAGGCGTTCCGGGTCCTGCCGTGGCAGCGGCGTTTCGTGCGGGGAGCCTTTGCGGCTCGCGTCGCGACGGCGGCTTTGAGCGTTGCGAGGGCGAACGGCAAGACGACGCTCACGGCGGGCGTTGGAGCCGCGACGCTCGACGGGCCGCTTGCCGTGCCGCGCGGGGAAACCGTGATAGTCGCCTCCAGCTTCGAGCAAGCCCGGATTGCCTTTGAGCACATTGCCGCGTTCATGGGCGACAAGCTGGAAGACAAGCGTCGCTGGCGGGTTTGGGACACGGCGCAGCAAGCCCGTATCGAGTGCAAACAGACCGGGGCGAGGGTCCGTTGTATCGGGAGCGACCCGCGCCGGGCGCATGGGCTCGCCCCGACACTTGTGCTTGCGGATGAGCCTGCGCAGTGGCCGCCTTCTACAGCGGAAGCAATGGTCGCGGCGCTGCGCACGGCGGCGGGCAAACAGCCGGCCTCCCGTTTCGTGGCGTTGGGGACCCGGCCTGCGGACCCGGCGCATTGGTTTGCGCGCATGCTCGACGGCGGGGCGGACTATGCTCAGTGCCACGCAGCGGGGCCGGACGACCCGCCATTTCAGCGGCGAACATGGGCCAAAGCAAACCCGTCGCTAGCGCATATGCCGGACCTTTTGGCGGCGATACGGGGCGAGGCGGCGGAAGCCCGGCGCGACCCTGCCATGCTGGCGGCGTTCGCGGCGCTGCGGCTCAATCAAGGGACCTCCGATACCGAGCAAGCCATGCTGCTAGACGCGGGAACATGGGCTCATATCGAGGGCGAGGCCGCGCGCGAGGGCCCGTGCATATGGGGTGTCGACCTTGGTGGGAGTGCGGCGCAATCCGCCGTCGCGGGGTATTGGCCCCAAACGGGCCGGCTAGAGGCGCTGGCGGCGTTCCCACGCGAGCCGAACCTTGCCGAACGGGGCCTGCGCGATGGTGTGGGGCGGCTCTATCTCGACTGTGAGCGGCGCGGAGAGTTGGTGTGCCTGGGCGCGCGTTCCGTTCCTGTCGCGGCCATCCTCGCGCTGGCGCTGGAGCGGTTCGGGCGGCCGGTTGCGGTTGTATCCGACCGATGGCGCGAAGCGGAATTGCGCGACGCACTCGACGCGGCGCATATCCCGCCGGCAGCCGTAGAGGCCCGAGGGCAGGGATTCCTCGACGGCGGCGAAGACGTAAGGGCTTTCCGCCGCGCCTGTCTGGAGAGCCGGGTTACGCCGCTCCCGTCCCTGCTATTGCGGGCCGCTATGGCGGAGGCGCGGGTTGCCGTCGATGCCGCGGCTAATTCGAAATTGGCGAAGAATGCGCAAGGCGGTCGTCGAGCGCGGGCACGTGACGACGCGGCGGCGGCGGCAATTCTTGCCGTTTCGGCTGGATACCGACAGGCCGCAAAGCCTATGCGCCGTGCGCCTCGCTTTTTTGTGGCATGAGTAAACTTCACCGAAGGTTGAACGCGCGACGTTGGGCAGCGACACGGCGAGCGGTGTTCCAGCGGGACGGTTATCGCTGCCGACTGTGCGGACGGCCGGGACGACTCGAATGCGACCATGTTGTTCCCGTGCAGCACGGTGGTGACATTTGGGACACGAAAAATCTACAAACGTTATGCCGAACATGCCACCTTGCGAAAACGAGCGCAGAAAATAAACGCACGCTAACGCCTTCAGAACAGCGCTGGAAGGACTTTGTGGCAGAGTTATTGCGCGCCGGCGCATAACCTTTTTTCGTTCTGTTAGTTGATATCATTGCGAATCCATGCCAAGAAATCCGTGGAACAATTGCGGAGATTTGCCGTGACACCTCGCCAACGCCTCGCGCTCGAACAGTCGGAGAAGCGTCAAAAGATAAACGACCTTCTCGGTCTTGACGAACTTACGGACGATCAGCGCAACGAACTCGATACGCTGACAAAACGCATGCAGCAAATCGAGGTAGAATCTCGCGCCGCTATCGTGGCGGAAGGCGAAGACGAACAGCGCATGCGCTCGGAATTCGGCGACGACCGGGAGAGCGCGGAACTGCGGGCGCTTGTCGGGCGCGCGAACGCCGGCGCAATCTTCACGGCGGCGCTCGAACACCGCGCGACGGACGGCGCGGAAGCCGAACTACAGCAGCATTTCCGGCTCGGCGGCAATCAAATCCCGCTCGAAATGCTGCGCCTCGAAACCCGCGCGGTTACACCGGCACCGACCGATACCGGCGCGAGTCAACAGCCCATTCTCCAGCCGATTTTCGCGACGGGAGACGCGGCTTTCCTTGGCGTCGATATGCCGACCGTGCCGGTTGGCGATGCCGTGTTTCCGGTCCTCACCAGCCGTCCGACCGTAGGCGGGCCACATAAGGATTCGACCGCAGTTGGCGAAACTACCGGCGCGTTCACGGCGGAAGTCCTGGAGCCGCACCGGCTGCAAGCATCGTTCTACTATCGCCGGACCGATGCGGCGCGCTTCGCCGGCATGGATGAAGGGCTCCGGGCGGCGCTCAACAGCGGGCTTTCGGAGGCACTCGACAAGGAAGTCATCGACCAGCTCGTCTCCGATGTTTCCCAGACTGCGGCAACTGCCGAAAACACTTTTGCGACCTATCGCAGCGCGCTCGTTTACGACCGCCTGGACGGCCGGTTTGCGAGCATGGAAGGCGATGTTCGGGTCCTTGCAGGCGCTTCTACGGTCGCGCATATGGCCGGGAAATATCGGGGGAATAACGCTGACGACTCCGCCATCGACTCGGTGCGGCGCATCTCCGGCGGCGTCCGGGTTTCGGCCCATATCGCCGCCGTCGCGGGCAACAAACAGGATGCCATCGTGCGGCGTGGCATGCGGCGCGACGCGGTTGCGCCGGTATGGCAAGGCGTGACGTTGATTCCCGACGAAATCACGAAGGCCGGCACGGGCGAAATCGTGATTACGGCGGTGCTTCTGGCCGCGTTTAAGACCGTCCGAACGGGCGGCTTCGCGCGCATCGAAACGCAACACGCGTGATGGGGTCGGCAGGTGCTAGAGCGCCGATACGCGGAACTCCAGCAAGCCGGCGGGCGTCGTCTGGAAGGCATCGCGGTTCGCTACGGTGATACCGCGTCGCTGCCTTGGGGCGTCCGGGAGCGGATAGAGCCGGGAGCCTTCGCGCCGCTTGGTGATATCGTGCTCAACGTGCAACACGACCGGGGCCGTCCATTGGCGCGGACGGGCGGCGGCGGGCTTGTGCTGGAAGACGGTGCGGACGCCCTCACACTCGCCGCAGAACTGCCGGAGACGCGAGAGGCGGATGATAC
Organism: Alphaproteobacteria bacterium bin95; assembly: GCA_002238885.1. Taxonomy (GTDB): domain Bacteria; phylum Pseudomonadota; class Alphaproteobacteria; order Bin95; family Bin95; genus Bin95. The sequence goes on from MPNF01000007.1 coordinate 10,719, forward strand.
GCTAGCCCTTGTCAGGAACGGCGTCCTAAGGGGCCTCTCCGTCGAATTCCGCGCCCTTGAGGAACGGTTGGACAGTGGCATTCGGGTTATTGAGCGCGCGCGCTTGGCCGCCGTTGGCGTCGTCGATTCACCAGCATATCCGCAATCGGAGGTAGAGGCACGCCGCCGTCGCGGGCCTCGCCGGACATGGGTGAGGGGCGGTATCGAGTATGGCATCGCGGTCCATTGCGAGTGCCTTACCGGCGAATGCAGCCGCGTCTATTTCCGTCCCAAAGCGCTCCGGCAAGTGGAAGGGCGCGAGGTTCTGGCAATCGCGGGCCGGGCATCGGAGGCGGTCGGCTCGACGCGGGGCGGCACGCTCCGGCTCCGGGACACGCCGGAACGGCTCGAATTTGAGATTGACGCGGCGGGCCGGGACACGGCCGCCGGGCGCACGATTGATGATCTGCGCACGGCGGGCGTCGATATCTTTGCACGCCCGTTACTCGACGATGCAGCGTCCGAATTCGCGGATGCAGACGGCGTTCGGACTTACACGCGGGCGGCGGTGAGGGCGGTGCTGCTCAAACCGATTGCCGGCGAACTAGAGCGCCGTCAGGGCTGGCAACCTATCCGATTCGAAGGGCAAGAGCCGACCCGCCGGAGGGCGCGCATATGGCTATGACTGCGCTTTGCCCGTGGCCGACAACGCCAGTAGCGACCGCTACGGCCGTCGCCTGCCTGAAAGACGCGCTGAAGGCGGCCGTAGCGGACGATGATCGTATCGCGTCGCTTGGCGCGGCTGCCAGCGCTCTTGTCGAACGTCACGCGCCGGGAGCGCCGCAGGCTGTGAAGACTGAAGCGACAATCCGGGTCGCGGGCTGGATGCGCACAAGCGCGCACGGCGACCTCGTGCCGATCTCGATTGGCGAAATCCACTTCCAGTGGCGACCGACGATTGGCCGCAACGCGCTTCGCCAGTCCGGCGCGGCGGGCTTGCTCGCACCGTGGCACCGTCCCCGCGCGACGGTGATCGAGTGATGCGGTTCCCGTGGCAACGCAAGCCGGAGGTTCGGGAGTCAGCGTCCTTCACCGATGCGCTCGTTTCGCTCTTGCAGGCCGGCGCGACCGGGGAGGCGGCAAGGGCAACCGCAACTGCGGCGGTTGAAGCCGCAGCGGGAACCGTGGGGCGCGGATTTGCGGCGGCAAGGGTAGAGGATGCGCCGGACGCCATTGCGCCGGCCCTGGGCCCGGAAACGCTGGCGCTGACAGGACGCAATCTCATTAGGACCGGCGAGGCGGTATTCGCTATCGAGGCGCGCGGCGGGCGCGTGCAGCTTATCCCTGCCGGCACGCACGACATACGCGGCGCGGCAGATCCGGCGGGCTGGATGTATCGGTTGGACCTGTTCGGGCCAAGCGGTTCCGAAACCCGCCTCTTGCCGGCGGCGAGCGTCTTGCATATCCGCTACGCGGTTGACCCGTCGCGCCCATGGCTTGGCGTCTCGCCGCTGGGCTGGGCTGCGCTTTCCGGGAAGCTGCATGCCGGGGCCGTGGCGGCGCTGGAGGCGGATATGCGCGCCGCGCCCGCGTATGCCGTGCCCATGCCGGGAGGGCAGGACGGCGGAGAGGAAGACGATGCGCTAGACGGGCTGCGAGCCGCCATCCTGCAAGCGCGCGGCAAGTCCGTCTTCGTCGAGACCGTGAAGGGCGCGTTCGGCGGCGATACCCGCGACGCGCCGGCCCGCGACTGGAAACAAGAACGCCTCGGTTCGGACCCGCCTGCAACGCTGGCGAGCTTGCACGACTCCACGGCGGCGGCAGTGTTGGCGGCGTGCGGCGTCCCGCCGGAGATAACCGGCCTTGTGCGCAGCGATGGCACGGGCCGGCGCGAGGCGTATCGCGCCTTCGAGCGTGCGACCCTTCAACCGCTGGCCCGTATCGTCGAGGCCGAGATTGCGGCGAAGCTGGAAGCGACCGTCCGTCTCGACTTCACGTCCCTGCGGGCGGGCGACACGGCGTCGATTGCGAGGGGAGACAAGAGGCCGGGCGGGGGGGGGGGGGGTGGCGCGCCGGCGGGCGAGCGACACGGCGTCGATTGCGAGGGCATACAAGGCGCTGGTCGAGGCTGGGCTGTCTGCCGACCAGGCGGCCGCCATCGTCGATCTGGAGCTAGAGGGATGACGTGCCCGCGATGCGGCGGGAAGACTCGGGTCATTAACTCGCGGCCATGCGAGGATGGCGCGGTCATCCGCCGCCGCCGGAAGTGCCGGAAGTGCGGCTATCGGTTCACGACGCACGAAATCGAAGTGCCCCATATCTGGCCATGACGGCATGGCCGGCTGCGGCGGTCGTGTGGTGCGGCAACTGCGGGACGGACGGCCCCGCGACACTATGTCCAGACGGCTGGCGGTGCGATGAGTGCCGCCAGCCGGTGACGGGCCGCACGGATACCGCGCCGGAAGGCCGGCAATGTCGCTTCTGCGGACGTTGGTTCGCCGTTAGCGAGCCGGTGTGCGACCGGCGGCGGTGTGCTAGGGGCGGCTAGACCCTGCGAGGCTGCACCTTGATGTCATAGCCGCACTCGGGACATTTCTGTACGATTGGCTTACCGAAGTGGTCGATCTCCACTTCGGGATTCTCGTCGACGAGAATGTATCCGTCTTTCGTATCCGGGCGACAATCTGGATGGAACAGATGCACGGTCGGGCTCCGTTCGTCCGGTTGGATTAAGATGGCCCCGTACTTGAATTCATATTTGTTCATGCTTCCCTCTCCTTTGTGACATGGCTGTGACATAGCAAAAAGGCCGTGTCACCAAATTTTCCCTAAGTCATTGATTTTATTGGTGAGCGCGGCAGGATTCGAACCTGCGACCAGCTGATTAAAAGTCAGATGCTCTACCAACTGAGCTACGCGCCCGACCGGGTCGGCGGCGAAACTGTGCGGCGTCGGCTGCGCTGTCAAGGGCCCGTCAATAGACCTTGGAAGCGGCGCCGCTCTGTACCTTGCGCCCGTCCCCGAACCGCTCTTGCAGGGCCGCGATCACCCTCGGCGTGGTGAAGGGGGAGGAGTCCCCACCCAGCGCCGCGATCTCCTTGACGAAGCGCGAAGAAATGAACTGGTGGTGCTCCGAGGCCGAGAGGAACACGGTTTCGACGTCCGGCTCCATCGTGCGGTTAAGGTTCGCCATCTGCATCTCGTATTCGAAATCGGAGACGGCCCTCAGCCCCCGGAAGATCACGCTCACCCGGTGCTCGCGCGCATAGGCGACCAGGAGGCCGTCCATCAGCCGCACCTCGATCCGGTCGGCGACGACGCGGTCGCCCAGCAGGGCGATCTCTTCCTCGACCATCGACCTGCGCTCTTCGGGCGCGAACAGCGGCCCCTTGCCGGCATTGTTGAACACGCCGACGATCAGCCGGTCCACCAGCCGCGCGCCCCGGTAGATGATGTCGATATGGCCGTTGGTGATCGGATCGAATGTGCCGGGGTAGAGGCCGATCTTCTCGTGGTTCACTCTTGCTCTCCTGCGCCGTTCCCGGCATCCGCGTCGCTTTCGGGCGCCTCGCCCTCGTCCTCTGCCTCGTCCTCCCCGTTGGCATCCGCCAGATGCGAGACCTGGACCACCCGCGCGCCTTCGGGGATGTTGAACAGGCGCACGCCCTGGGTCCGCCGGCGCGCTTTCCGGATATCGGTTACGGGGCAGCGGATCAACTGCCCGCCATCGGTCATCAGCAGAAGCTGATCCGTGTCCTCGACCGGGAAGGCGGCGACAACTTCGACCTCCTCGCCGCTGCGGGTCATCAGCTCGATGCCCTGTCCGCCCCGGCTTGTCACGCGGTAGTCGTAGGCGGAGGTGCGCTTGCCGTAGCCGTCCGAGGCGACCGACAGGATCATCTGCTCGTGTTCCTCGAGTTCGACCGTGCGGATCATATCCCCGATGCCGTTCTGGCTGAGATAGGTATCCCGCTCCTCGGTGCTGTCGATCATGAACCCATCGACGACGCTCATGGAGATGACGCGATCGTCCTCGCGCAGCGAGATGCCGCGCACGCCCGTCGATGCGCGGCTCACAAATTCCCGGACGCCCTCTGCCGGGAAGCGCAGCGCCTTACCCTGCCGGGTCGCCAGCAGGATATGGTCGCCCGGCCCGCACGGCTTCACCCCCACCAGCACATCGCCCTCGTCCAGCTTCATCGCGATCTTGCCGCGGCGGGGAATGTTGATGAAATCCGCGAGCGTATTGCGCCGCACATTGCCGCTCTCGGTCGCGAACATGACCGAGAGCCCGCGCCAGCTCTCCTCGTCGTCCGGCATCGCCATGACGGCGGTGATGCGGTCGCCGGCCGGCAGCGCTTCGATGACCTGCTGCATCTTGACGCCGCGCCCCTGCGGCCCGGTGCGCGGCAGGCGGTGGACCTTGAGCTTGTAGACGATGCCCGAGGCGGAGAAGAACAGCAGCGGCGTGTGCGTGTGCGCGATGATGACCTGCGAGACCGCGTCCTCATAGCGGTTCGACATGCCCGAGCGCCCCTTGCCGCCGCGCCTCTGCGCCCGGTAGGTGGAGAGCTGCACGCGCCGGATATTGCCGCCCTGGCTCACCGTCACGACCATGTCTTCGCGCTGGATCAGGTCTTCTTCGTCGGGGTCGATCTCGGCGTCGGTCAAGGTCGACCGGCGCTTGTCCGCAAAACGGTCCCGGACGCTCTGCAACTCGTCGCGGATCACAGCGAGCAGCTTCTCCCGCGAACCCAGGATTTCCAGATAGCCCCGGATTCGCTCCGCCACCTCCTCCAGTTCCTCGGCAATCTTCTGCCGCTCGAGGCCCGTGAGCCGGTGCAGCCGCAGGTCGAGAATGGCGCGCGCCTGCGCATCGCTCAACCGGTAGCCGCCGTCCTCGAGCGCGCCTCCGGTCGTGCCGAGAAGAGCCAGTAACGGTTCCGTATCCGCCGCCGGCCATGCGCGCGCCAGCAGGTTGGCGCGCGCTTCGGCGGGATCGCCCGCCTGCCGGATGACGCGGATGATCTCGTCGATATTGGCGACCGCTACCGCAAGGCCGACCAGCACATGCGCGCGCTCCCGCGCTTTGCCGAGATCGTGGCGGGTGCGCCTTGCGACCACCTCCTCGCGGAAGGCGACGAAGGCGCGGATGATGCGGTCCAGCGACAGCGTCTCGGGCCGCCCGCCGTCCAGCGCCAGCATGTTGATGCCGAAGCTGACCTGGAGTTGCGTGTGCCGGTAGAGCTGGTTCAGCAGCACGCGGTGCTCGACCCCCGGCTTGAGCTCGATGACGATGCGGATGCCGCGCCGGTCGCTCTCGTCGCGCAGCGCCTGGATGCCCTCGATCAGCTTGAGGTTCACGACCTCGCTGATGCGCTCGGTCATCCGCGCCTTGTTGACCTGGTAAGGCACTTCCGTGACGATGATCGCCTCGCGACCGTGCGGGCGCTCCTCGATCTCGGTGCGGGCGCGGAGAATGACCGTGCCGCGCCCGGTGAGATAGGCCTGCCTGATGCCCTCCCGGCCGAGCAGCACGCCTCCGGTCGGGAAGTCCGGCCCCGGCACATATTCCATCAGCTCTTCGACGGTGATCGCCGGGTTGTCGAGATAGGCGAAGCAGGCGTCGATCACCTCGCCCAGATTGTGGGTCGGGATGTTGGTCGCCATGCCAACGGCGATGCCGCCCGCTCCGTTGACCAGCAGGTTCGGGTACTGCGCCGGCAGCACGACAGGTTCCTGCTCGCTGTCGTCGTAGTTCGCCTGGAAATCGACCGTATCCTTGTCGATATCGGTCAGCAGGGCTTCCGCCGCCCGCGCCAGCCGCGCCTCGGTGTAGCGCATCGCTGCCGGGGGGTCGTTGTCCATCGAGCCGAAATTGCCCTGCCCCGCGACCAGCGGCAGGCGCATGGAGAACGGCTGCGCCATCCTCACCATGGCGTCGTAGATCGCGCTGTCGCCGTGCGGGTGGAACTTGCCCATCACGTCGCCGACGATACGCGCCGACTTGCGGAAGGGCTGGTTCCAGCCGTAGCCGCCCTCGCGCATGGCGTAGAGGATGCGCCGGTGGACCGGCTTCAGCCCGTCGCGCACGTCCGGCAGCGCGCGCGCCACGATCACGCTCATCGCGTAATCGAGGTACGAGCGGCGCATCTCGTCTTCGAGCGCTACCGGCGCAATGTCATCCGGCTCTATGAGTGTCGTGTCGTTCACGGAACGCTAGAGGGGTTGCCGGGGGCTGAATCGTGGAAAGTACGGTTCATCAGAAGGGAATGTCGTCGTCCAGATCCGAGCCCAGGGCGGGCGCCGGCGCTGCCGACCTGCCGGCGCCCGCATCCCGGTCGTCATAACCTCCGCCGCGGCCGCCATAGCCGCCGCCATCGTCGGCCCGGCTGTCGAGCATCGTCATCTGGCCCCTCGGCCCCGACAGCACCACTTCGGTCGAGTAGCGGTCCTGCCCGGACTGGTCCTGCCATTTGCGCGTCTGGAGGCTGCCTTCGACATACACTTTCGAGCCCTTGCGCAAATACTGCTCGGCGACGTCCGCCACACGCCCGAAAATGACGACCCGGTGCCATTCCGTGCGCTCGCGCCGCTCGCCGCTCTGCCGGTCGTTCCAGGTTTCCGAGGTCGCCAAGGACAGATTTGCGACCTTTTCGCCGGACTGCATGGTTCGGACCTCGGGGTCGCGGCCCAGATTCCCGACCAAAATCACCTTGTTGACGCTGCCTGCCATACCGCCGTGTCCTTACACCCGATTCGCCCCCGGAACATACACCCCGCAGACCGCCAAAGCGACCGGCCGAGGACCGCCGCCCTGTGGAACGAATGGGTAACTTCGTCCCCCCGTCCCGCCGCTGGCAGCACCCCTTGCCGAAGGCGGCGGACAGGTCCCCGCGCCATACGTCCCACGTGGAGTGTCATGAAGTGTCATGTTTTGTCATGCGGCCCGCCGGAAATGTCATGTTTTGTCATGGTCCGCCGCGCCTCCGGTCCCGTTGCTGCCCATCCGTATCCCGCATGCGGTTCCTCCATCGCGTTTCGTTCCACTCCGTTCCCGCCGCCGCGCGGAACGCGGCGAACATTACGAATGGCGGCGTTTGCGCCGCCCGCGCGGAACGCGGCGAACATTACGAATGGCGGCGTTTGCGCCGCCCGCTCCGAACGCGGCGAACATTGCGGATGGCGGCGTTGACGCCGCCGGCAGATGGCGGCGTTGACGCCGCCGGCAGATGACGGCGTTGACGCCGCCGCCGACCTGCCCGGCAAGCGGGACCCTGTTTCGCGCGTATCGCGCGCCCGCCCGTCAGCGCGCGTTAGCGCCGGCGCGGTTCGCGCGCCTGATTGCGCGCGCGAGACGGAGGGCGCACTTCGCCTGTGCGTCGAATCGGGGTCGTTCCGCGCCGGGCCGGCGCGAAGGGAAGCGGTCCGCGCGGACGCCACCTCCTTCGGACCCATCTTAGCATAATTTCCCGAGGGTCAAGCCTGTTTCAGAATTATTTCAAATTTAATTGGAACAAATCGCTTCTTTCGGACTGCCGCGAGGCCGGAGCGCTTCACCGAAGCTGCGGCAATACCTCCGCCGCCAGGCGCGCGTTGCCGTCGGCTACCTCCACGGGATCTGCGTCCGACGAGAAGGTGACGAAAACAAGCCGGTCCAGCCCGAGTTCGATGAGCGGGCCGAGCCGGTCCACGCAATAGCCGGACGGTCCCGCAACCGCGAAGCGCTCTATGAAATCCTCGTCCACGACCGAAATGTGGCCGGCCGCGATTCGCGCGTGGTTGGGCATGTCGTAGTTGGCGCCGATATATTCGAAGATGGCGCGGTCCCTCAGACCCTCGGAATTCGCCCCGGACATGCCCGTGAAATGCGCAAAGGTGCCCACGCTTCCGCTGATTATGTGGCGCGCCCGGGCCGTATCGGGATTGGCGGTGCAGTTGACGTAAGCGCCGAAGGAAAGCTCCTCGGGGTCCAGGCCCGCGTTCTCCCTTGCGGCGCGCGCCGTTTGCATCGCGCCGGCAATCCGGTCCGGGTCGGCGCCCACGGCGAAGGTGATCCGCTCGGCATGGACCGCGGCTACCGAGATGACCCTCGGCCCCGTTGCCGCTACGTCCACGGGGACCTTGGGCTGCCCCGTGCCGGCGATCCAGTTGTTGCGGCTTTCATAGCCGTCGATATCCACCGCTTCGCCCCGCAGATATTGCTGCACATCGCGCAGATACCGCTCGAACACCGCGACCGGGGCCGGCTGCCGCCCGATATAGCCGAGCGCGGAGTCGCCGCGGCCGATTCCCAGCACGGCGCGTCCGCCGGACTCGACCTGCACGGTTGCAATGGCGGACGCGGTGACCGCCGGGTGGCGCGTTACCGGATTGGTGACGCCGGGGCCGAGCACGAGCCGGTCGGTCGCGGACGCGGCCAGCGCAAGGGCACTGTAAACGTCGCCGCTCAGGTTCTGTGTGTCGGGAAAGCCCAGACCGTCCCAGCCGGCCGCCTCGGCATTGCGGGCCGTCTCCGCGGCCGTCCCGGGGACTGGAAACGCGAGATACGAAAACTCAGCCATGGCGGCGCTCCCGATAGCGGTCAACCCGCTGGTAAACTTCAGTCGGATGCCTGTTGTAACCCGAATTCGACCGGTTGTGTGTCGGACAATCCGTCCGTTCAGGCTTCGGCGACCGGCCATTGCGGCGGCATGAACCCGCTGCCGTCATGAGCGCACCAGCTGTCGCTGGTTGCGAGGATCAGCTTCATCCGTTCCCTGCGCGCCGCTTCCAGCCGGTCGTGCAGCGCCCTGGAGCCGGCGAATGTCGGCGAATTGGTGCGGGTCGCCGCGCGATGCGCCTTGTCCACATAGGCGATTACCAGCCACACCATGTCGCACGCCCCGGACACCTCCGGATTGGGTTCCGGCTCCTCGGCGAGATAGAAGCCGAGGATGCGCGCGCCGAGCTGCGCCATCGGCGGCCAGACGCCTTCCCTGGAGAGGCGGCGAAACTCCTGCCAGGACCCCTTCTCGATCCAGAACCGGTGAACCATCACATGCATGTCGTCCTCCGTCCGGCGCGCGCCCGTCCCGGCCTGCCGCCGAATTGCGGCGGAACCGCGCCATGACTTCTAAGCCGGGGCCGTTCGGCCTAAAATCCCGCCTATCATGACAGGCGCGTCCCAGCCCCGCCGGATCGTCGTTCGCGGCGCCCGGGAGCACAACCTGAAATCCGTCGATGTGTCGCTGCCGCGCGGCAGGCTGATCGTCGTCACCGGGCTTTCCGGTTCCGGCAAGTCGTCGCTCGCCTTCGATACCATCTACGCCGAGGGCCAGCGCCGCTATGTGGAGAGCCTCTCCGCCTATGCGCGGCAGTTCCTGGAGCTGATGCGCAAGCCCGATGTCGATTCGATCGAGGGCCTGTCGCCGGCAATCTCCATCGAGCAGAAGACGACCTCGCGCAATCCGCGCTCGACCGTCGCCACAGTCACCGAGATCTACGACTATATGCGCCTGCTCTGGGCCAGGGTCGGCATTCCCTATTCGCCGGCAACCGGCCTGCCGATCGAAAGCCAGAGCGTCTCCCAGATGGCGGACCGGATCGCGTCCCTTCCCGAAGGCTCCCGCCTGCTGCTGATGGCGCCGGTCGTGCGCGGCCGCAAGGGGGAATACCGCAAGGAACTCCGGGACTACCAGCGGCGCGGTTTCCAGAGGGTCAAGATCGACGGCGAACTCTACGACATCGAGGAAGCGCCGGCACTCGGGAAGAACTTCAAGCACGACATTTCCATCGTCGTGGACCGGATCGCCGTCCGCCCCGATCTGGGCAACCGGCTGGCGGACAGCCTGGAGACGGCGCTCGAACTCGCCGACGGCCTGGCTTCGGTCGAGGACGTGCGGACGGGCGAGAGCATTCTCTTCTCGGCGCGCTTCGCCTGCCCCGTCTCCGGCTTCACCATCGAGGAGATCGAGCCCCGCCTCTTTTCGTTCAACAACCCGGCGGGCGCCTGCCCGGCCTGCGACGGCCTCGGCAGCCGACGCTATGTGGACGAGTCGCTCGTGGTGCCGGACGAAGGGCTCAGCATGCGGCGCGGCGCCGTCGCACCGTGGAAAAACACCACTGCGAAATACTACCAGCAGACCTTGAGGAGCCTGGCGCGCCACTACGAGGTGGATGTGAACACGCCGTGGCGCGAACTGCCGCCGGAGGTACGCCGCGCGGTGCTCTACGGCTCTGGGAACCAGCCGGTGACCATGGCCTACAATGACGGCCTGCGGAACTACAAGGTCACCAAGCCGTTCGAGGGCGTCATCCGCAACCTGGAACGGCGCCTCCGGGAAACCGACAGCGCCTGGGTGCGCGAGGAGCTGTCGAAATACCTGGCCTCCCGGCCCTGCGAAACATGCGGCGGCAAGCGCCTCCGGCCCGAAGCCCTCGCCGTGCGGATCGACAACCACGACATTTCCGACATCGCCGCGCTGTCCATCGGCGAGGCCGGCCGCTGGTTCGCCCGGCTGGAAGATGCACTGACGGCGAAGCAGCGCGAGATCGCCGACCGCATCCTGCGCGAAATCAACGACCGGCTGGGGTTCCTGAACGATGTCGGGCTCGAATACCTCTCCCTCGACCGGGCGTCGGGCACACTGTCCGGCGGGGAGAGCCAGCGCATCCGGCTCGCCTCGCAGATCGGCTCCGGCCTGACCGGCGTGCTCTATGTGCTCGACGAGCCCTCCATCGGCCTGCACCAGCGGGACAATGACCGGCTGCTGGCGACGCTCCGCCGCCTGCGCGACCTCGACAATACGGTCATCGTGGTCGAGCATGACGAGGAGGCGATCCGCAGCGCCGACTACCTGGTGGACATGGGCCCCGGCGCCGGCGTGCATGGCGGCCATGTCGTGGCCGAGGGCCTGCCCGAAGAAGTGGTCACACATGGAGACGGGCTGACGGCGCAGTATCTCACCGGGCGGCGGCGCATCGAGATTCCGCACTGGCGGCGGCCGGGCAACGGCCACAAGCTCACCGTCAGGGGCGCAAGCGGCCACAACCTCCAGGAAATCGATGCCGCCTTCCCGCTCGGCGTCTTCGCCTGCGTCACCGGCGTTTCCGGCGGCGGCAAGTCCACCCTGGTCGTCGAGACGCTCTACAAGGCGTTGGCCAGGCATCTTCATGGCGCGCGCGGCGCAGCCGCCCCGCATGACCGGATCGAGGGCGCCGATCTCGTGGACAAGGTCATCGACATCGACCAGTCGCCGATCGGGCGCACGCCGCGCTCGAACCCGGCCACCTATACCGGCGCGTTCACGCCGATACGGGACTGGTTCACCGGCCTGCCGGAAGCGAAGGCGCGCGGCTACAAGGCCGGACGCTTCTCCTTCAACGTCAAGGGCGGGCGCTGCGAGACCTGCCAGGGCGACGGCGTCATCAAGATCGAGATGCACTTCCTGCCGGACGTCTATGTCGAGTGCGAGACATGCAGGGGCCGGCGGTACAACCGCGAGACGCTGGAGGTGCGCTTCCGCGGCCGGTCCATCGCCGATGTGCTGGATCTTACCGTCGAGGAAGGCGTCGAGCTCTTCCGGGCGGTGCCCGCGGTTTACAACAAGCTGGAGACGCTGCGCCGGGTCGGCCTCGGCTACATCAAGATCGGCCAGCAGGCGACCACGCTTTCCGGCGGCGAAGCGCAGCGCGTCAAGCTGGCCAAGGAGCTCTCCCGGCGCTCGACCGGCCGCACGCTCTACATTCTCGACGAGCCGACCACCGGCCTGCATTTCGAGGATGTGCGCAAGTTGCTCGAAGTGCTGCACGCGCTCGTGGACGCCGGCAACACGGTCATCGTCATCGAGCACAATCTGGAAGTCATCAAGACGGCGGACTGGATCGTCGATCTTGGCCCCGAGGGCGGCGCCGGCGGCGGGCGCATCGTGGCCGCCGGCACGCCGGAAGATGTGGCCGACGCGCCCGAGAGCCACACGGCGCGCTATCTCGCGGCCTCGCTCGGCCGGGCGGAGCGGCTGGCGGGATAGCCCTCAGCGGCGCAGCGCCACCAGCGACAATTGGCGTCCGTAGTCCGCCTCGCCGTTCAGGCAAGCGCGACGATAGCTGAAGAAGCGTTCGGCCTCGGCGCAG
>MPNF01000008.1 GCA_002238885.1 Alphaproteobacteria bacterium bin95
CTTACCAGGCCCTGTTCCGTGAGGCTGACGACAGATAGCCGGTATGTCCTGGACGGCATCCAATCCTGGCTGCCGGCGTGGAAACGCAATGGCTGGCGCACCGCAGCCAGGAAGCCGGTAAAGAATATCGACCTGTGGCAGAGGCTCGATACGGCGTCGGTCCGCCATGAGATCGAATGGATCTGGGTGCGCGGCCATGCCGGCCACACCGAAAACGAGCGCGTTGACGCCCTCGCGCGGCAGCAAGCCGAGCGCGAGGGCGAAGAACGCTAAAGCTGTTCCAGAATCTTCTCGGCGCTGGAAACTTCGAAGGCCCCGCCGTCCTCCAGGTTCAGGTGCGTGACCGTGCCGTCGTCCACGATCATCGAATAGCGGCGCGCGCGCACGCCGAGTCCGAGGCCGCTCAGGTCCAGTTCGACCCCCATCGCCTTGGCAAGGTCGCCACTGCCGTCGGCGAGCATACGGACCTTGCCCGCGGCGCCCCGCTGCTCGCCCCAGGCGCCCATGACGAACGCATCGTTGACCGCGAAGCAAACGATGTCGTCCACCCCCTTCTCCCGGATTGCCTCGGCCTTCTCGACGAAACCCGGCAGATGTTTTGCCGAGCATGTCGGCGTGAAGGCGCCCGGCACGCAGAAGGCCACGACCTTCCTGCCGCTGAAAAGGTCCCCGGTCTCGACGTTTTGCGGCCCGCCGTCGGTCATTTCCTTCAAGGTCGCCGCCGGGACCCTGTCTCCCTTGGCAATCGTCATGCCTTGCTACTCCTCGCATTGGATGGCGCACCATAGAAACCCTCTGCGGCTGTGCAAAGCGGCGGATTGAGACAGGTCGAACTGGACTGCCCGGCGGCCTGTCTTCTATAACGACGGGGTCGAATTGGCCGGAGGCGCTTATGCCGGATTCGGTGCCGGCGGGCGTAGCGGACCGCGGGAAATTCCAAGACCCCAAGTTTACTGCGGACGGCAGCCGCCGCGCCAGGGTCGCGCTACGCAAGCTCGAAACGTTGTGGATCAACACCGGCACGCTCTGCAACCTCGCCTGCCGCAACTGCTATATCGAGTCGAGCCCGCGCAACGACCGCCTTGCCTATATCCGCGCGGACGAGGCGGCGGCATATCTCGATGAGATCGCCAAAGCCGGCACCGGCACTCGGGTTATCGGTTTCACCGGCGGCGAACCGTTCATGAATCCTGAGTTCATGGCCATGCTGGCGGACGCGCTCGAACGCGGTTTCGAGACATTGACGCTGACCAACGCGATGCGCCCGATGATGAAGCATCGCGAAGCGCTGCTGGCGCTCAGAGCCCTGCACAGCGAGCGGCTTCGCATCCGGGTCTCGCTGGACCACTACACCGAGGCCCTGCACGAGACGGAGCGCGGCGAACGCAGCTGGGCGCCGGCATTGGCCGGGCTGTCGTGGCTCGACGGGAACGGGTTCGCTCCGGAAGTCGGGGGCCGCACCTGCTGGGGAGAGGACGAAGCCTCCACACGCGCCGGCTATGCACAGCTGTTCGCAACGCTCGGCCTGACCTGCAATGCCGACAACCCGATTGCGCTTACGCTCTTTCCCGAAATGGACGAAGGCGCTCCCGTGCCCGAGATCACCGCCGGTTGCTGGGCGACACTCGGCAAGTCGCCTGCGGATGTCATGTGCTCATCCTCCCGCATGGTTGTGAAGCGCCGGGACGCGGCGAGGCCCGCTGTCGTTGCCTGCACCCTCCTGCCCTACGACCACCGCTTCGAGCTCGGCGAGACGCTGTCCGAAGCTGCAGGGCCGGTGTCCCTGAACCATGTGCATTGCGCCAGGTTCTGCGTGCTCGGCGGCGGAGCCTGCGGCGGCGCGTGAGGTTGTTCGAACTTCGGGATCGGTCGTTTCGGATTGACGCCTTGACTTGATTGCCTGGGCGACCATATGTTGGCATAAAGTCCCCTAGGTAACTAAATTCAGGTCTCCAATCACATGGAAGACGAACGCTTTTTCGGCTTTCTGGTCTCGGATGTTGCCCGCTTGCTGCGCACGGAGTTCGACCGCCGGGTGCGGGATTTGGGTCTCACGCGGTCGCAGTGGCTGGCGCTCACCCGCATTTTCCGCCAACCCGGTTGCACGCAGTCGGAACTGGCCGAGACCCTGGAGATGGAAAAGGGCCCGGCGGGGCGCCTGATCGACCGGCTTGAGGATAACGGGTTCGTGGAGCGCAAGGCAGACCCGACGGACCGACGCGTCAATCGGATCCATCTGACGGCGGAGGCCGAGGCGATCGAACGCACGATGCGCGAGATCGCTCTCCAGACGATTCACGAAGCCCTGAGCGATCTCGACGAAGCCGAACGCGTCAAGGCTGTCGAGGTGCTGATTACCGTCAAGGCTCGTTTGCAGGAAATGCTCCAGAACAGTAACCAAGCCGCTAATGCGGCCGACCGACAGATGGCAGCCCAATGAGTCTGCGCCGCGTAAGCCGGGCCCTGACCCGCCTGTTCCTGCTGATCGTGGTTCCGCTTACCGCCATCGCGATCGGAGCCTATGTCTATCTGACCGGCGGGCGCTATGTGACGACCGAAAACGCATATGTGAAGAACGACATCATCCAGGTCAGCGCAGACGTCGAAGGACGTGTCGTGGATGTCGCCGTCCTTGACCATCGCGAAGTCCGTCCCGGCGACCTCCTGTTCCGGATTGACCCGGTCCCCTTCGAAATCCGTCTTGCGCGCGCCGAAGCGGAGCTGGGTATGGTGCGCGACGAATTGCGCAGCCTGCGGGCCGAATACGATGTAGCCGCCGGCCAGGTGGAGGTAACCGAAGGCGAGTTGCATGAGGCGCTCGAGGCCGTTCGCTACCACCGGATGCAGGTGAAGCGGCTACGCAGCCTGCAGCGTAGGGGCGCGACGGCTCGAATCAATCTGGAAGCTGCGGAGCACGACCTGGCGGTTGCCCGCCAGCGGACCGAAGTGGTCCGCAAGCAAGCGGAAGTGGCGCGGAAGCGTATGAGCCGGGTGCTGGTGCAGCTGGGGGGAACTCTCGACACACCTGTCGAGAGCAATCCGATGTACCGCGAAAAGGAATCGCTGCGCGATGCGGCACGATTCGATCTCGAACGTACCGTTGTCCGTGCTGCGGTCGGCGGCATCGTCAGCAATGTCAAATTGCAGGCCGGCGAATATGTCGAATCCGGCAGGCCGATATTCTCCATCATCGCCGGGCGCCAGCCTTGGGTCGAGGCCAATCTCAAGGAGACGGAGTTGACCCATGTCCGCGTCGGCCAGAAAGCGACAGTCGAGGTCGACGCCTATCCGGATGTCGTCTGGCAGGCGGTGGTGGAAAGCATCAGCCCGGCGACAGGTGCGGAATTTGCGGTGCTGCCGCCCCAAAATGCGACCGGCAACTGGGTCAAGGTGGTGCAGCGCCTGCCGGTGCGTTTGCAGCTTCAGGAACGGCCCGGCGCGCCTCCCCTGCGTGCCGGCATGACCGTTTCCGCTTCGATTGACACGGTGCGCGAGCGCCATCTGCTGACGGTCATCAAGGAAAGCTGGGCTAGCACCCGGTCCGGCGCCGAATAGGCTGCCCCATGGACGAACCGCCGCTTCATCGTAGATAATCGGGGGGTTGGCCGGCGAAGAGACGCTTTAGCCCCAGGAGCCCAGATATGGCGCTTGCGCAAGTCAAGCTCGACGACAAATACATCCTGGACGAGGGACGTGCCCTGCTGACCGGGGCCCAGGCTTTGGTCAGGCTCCCATTGGTGCAGCGCCGCCGCGACCTAGCAGCCGGCCTTAACACGGCCGGCTTCATTTCCGGCTATCGCGGTTCTCCCCTCGGCGGCTACGATCAGCAGCTCTGGGCGGCCCGCAAGCACCTGCAGGACCACCAGGTCGTCTTCAAGGCGGGCGTCAACGAAGACCTTGCGGCCACATCGGTCTGGGGCACGCAGCAGTCCGCTTTCTTCGGCGATGCCAAGTATGACGGCGTCTTCAGCATCTGGTACGGCAAAGGCCCGGGCGTGGACCGGACGGGCGATGCGCTCAAGCACGCCAACCTGTTCGGCACGCACCCGCATGGCGGCGTCATCGCGCTTGCCGGCGACGACCACGTCGCCAAGAGCTCGACCACGGCGCATCAGAGCGAGTTCGCGTTCGTCGATGCAATGGTGCCGGTCCTGAACCCGTCGGGGGTGCAGGAGTTCCTCGATTTCGGCCTCTACGGCTTTGCTATGTCGCGCTATGCCGGCCTCTGGGCGGGTTTCATCTGCGTGACGGATACAGTCGACTCCACAGCGACGGTGGATATCGATCCCGACCGGGTGCAAATCCGGCTTCCGGGCGATTTCGAGATGCCGGAGGGCGGCCCCAACATCCGCTGGCCGGACAATTGGCTCGACCAGGAGCCGCGCCTGCACAATGTCAAGCTGCCGGCGGCCGTTGCTTTCGTGCGCGCGAACCGGCTCGACCGGGTCGCCGTCGGCGGTCCCGGCCGCCGGATCGGCATTGTCACCACGGGCAAGTCCTATCTGGATACGCGGCAGGCCCTTTCGGCGCTCGGGATCGACGACACGACGGCCCGCGAACTCGGAATTTCCGTTTACAAGGTGGCGCTCTCCTGGCCGATCGAGCCGGAAGGCATGCGCGCGTTCTGCGAAGGCCTCGAAGAGGTCCTCGTCGTCGAAGAGAAGCGCGGGCTGATGGAGCCCCAGATCAAGGAACTGCTCTACAGCACGCCGGCCGACCGCCGGCCCAGGGTAGTCGGTAAGACCGACGAGGCGGGGCGGGAACTGCTGCGGACGTACCAGGAATTGCAACCGGAAGACGTTGCAGAGGCGATCCTTTCCCGCCTCGGGCGCGTCGCCGATATCGGCCGTTTCGAGTCCCGGCTGGCTGCAATCCGGGAGGTAACGCGCCAGTCGGGCGGCAACCAGCCCAGCCTCGTGCGCACGCCATCCTTCTGCTCCGGCTGCCCGCACAATTCCGGCACCAAGCTGCCGGACGGATCGCGGGCGTTCTCGGGCATCGGCTGCCACTTCATGGCGCAATGGGTCGATCCGGAGAAGACCGCCACCTACACCCATATGGGCGCGGAGGGCGCGACCTGGGCCGGGCTGCACCACTTCGTCGAAACGCCGCACATCTTCCAGAATATCGGCGACGGCACCTACTACCATTCCGGCATTCTGGCGGTGCGCGCCGCCGTCGCGTCCGGCGCCAGCATGACCTACAAGGTGCTCTACAACGACGCCGTCGCGATGACCGGCGGCCAGCCGGTGGACGGGCCGCTGTCGCCTGCAATGGTGACGCAGCAGCTTGCCGCCGAGGGTGTGAAGCCAATCTATCTCGTCACCGATACGCCGGAAGCCTATGAAAAAGCACGGGACCTGGCGCCCGGAACGGTGGTCAAGCACCGCTCGGAAATGAACCTGGTTCAGATCGAGCTGCGGGAGATCGAGGGCGTTTCAGGCCTCGTCTATGTGCAGACCTGCGCTGCGGAAAAACGCCGCCGGCGCAAGCGCGGAGCCTTCCCGAACCCGCCCAAGCGCATGTTCATCAACCCCGCCGTCTGCGAGGGTTGCGGCGATTGCGGCGTCAAGTCGAATTGCGTGTCCGTCATCCCCGTCGAAACCGAGTTCGGCCGCAAGCGGATGATCGACCAGTCGGCCTGCAACAAGGACTATTCCTGCCTGAACGGCTTCTGCCCGAGCTTCGTCACCGTCTATGACGCCGAGCCGCGCAAGGGCGAGCCGGCCGGCCAGGCGCCGGGACCGCTGGAGGTCCTGCCGGAACCCACGCTCCCGGCGACCGACGAGCCCTATTCCATGATGATCGACGGGATCGGCGGCACGGGCGTCATCACTGTCGGCGCGCTGCTGGCCATGGCGGCCCATCTGGAAGGCAAGGCCGCCACGGTGATGGATATGACAGGCCTCGCGCAGAAAGGCGGTGCCGTCTGGAGCCACTTGCGGATCGCCGACAATCTGGAGGATCTGCACAGCGTGCGAGTCGGCCTCGGCGGCGGGCGTGCACTGATCGGCTGCGACCTGGTAACGTCCAGCCAGATCGATACGCTCTCCAGGCTGGCGCGAGGCTCCAGCCGGGCGGTCATCAATACATATCGCACCTACACGAACGAGTTCGCCCGCAATCCCGACATGTCGTTCCCGGACGACGAGCTGCGGACCCGGATCGAGGCAGCGCTCGGCGGCGATGCCGTGGAAATGATCGACGCCACCCGCCTTGCCACCGCGCTTCTGGGCGATGCCATTGGTTCCAACCTCTTCATGACCGGTTTCGCCTATCAGAGGGGTCTGGTTCCCGTCAGCGGCGAGGCCATCGAGCGGGCGATCGAGCTCAACGGCGTCGCCGTCGAGATGAACAAGACCGCATTCGATTGGGGCCGGCGCGCCGCGCACGACCTCGCGTTCGTGGAGCGCATCGCATACCCGGCGGACACGAGGAACGAGCGCCCCACTCTGGAAAGCCTGGACGATACGGTCGCCCGCAGGGCGGCGTTCCTGACCGACTACCAGAACGCGGCCTATGCCGCGCGGTACACGGCGCTGGTGGACCGGGTGCGCGAAGCGGAGGCCGTCGAGGGCGGCGGGCCGCTGTCCCACGCCGTCGCGCGCTATTACTTCAAGCTGCTGGCCTACAAGGACGAATACGAGGTTGCGCGCCTCCATGCTTCCGGCGATCTCCGCCAGCAGATCTCGCGGCAGTTCGAGGACGGCTACCGGTTGGAATTCAATCTGGCGCCGCCGCTCTTCGCGAGGAAGGACCCGGTCACCGGCGAGCCCCGCAAGATGCGCTTCGGTTCGTGGATGCTGCATGTCTTCAGGCTGCTGGCGGCCATGCGCGGCCTGCGCGGCACCGCTTTCGACCCCTTCGGACGGACCGAGGAACGCCGCCGCGAGCGCGCGCTCATCGTGCAATATGAAGGCGATGTCGAAGAAATCCTTCGCCGCTTCGGCCCGGAGACCCGCGCGGCCGCCGTCGATCTGGCGAGCGTACCGGAACATATACGCGGCTACGGCCATGTGAAGCTGCGTCACCTCGAAGTTGCCGAGAAGCGCCGGGCGGCACTTCTCGAAGCGCTTCACGATCCGAAGAAACACGCTGTCGCCGCCGCAGAGTAGGAGCCCTCTGAGTATGAATGGTACGGAAACCGCGATCGTTGTCGGGGTCGGGCCGGGGCTCGGCGCCTCGCTCGGACGAATTTTCTCCCGGGCAGGCATGAAGGTCGCGCTGGCCGCGCGGACGCCGGCGAAGCTGGAGCCGATGGCTGCCGAGATGGGCGACGGCGTGAGCATCCATGCCTGCGACGCCACGGACGATGCGAGCGTCAAGGCGTTGTTCGCCGCGGTTCCGGAGCCGGACATCGTCGTCTTCAACGCCTCCGGCCGTGTACGCGGGAGCATTGTGGACATCGAAACCGAAGAGTTCGAGCAGGCGTGGCGGCAAGCCTGCCTCGGCGGTTTCATCGTCGGCCGCGAGGCTGTGCGCGCCATGCTGCCGCGCGGGTCGGGCAGCGTCTTCTTCACGGGGGCCACGGCGTCGGTGAAGGGCTATGCCAAGTCGGCAAGTTTTGCGGTCGGCAAGTTCGGCCTGCGGGCCCTGGCGCAGTCGATGGCGCGGGACTTCGGCCCCCGGGGCCTGCATATCGCGCATTTCATCATCGACGGCGGCATACTGGGTCCGCATCACGCGCCCGACCCCGATCTGCCCGAAGACCACCTTCTGGTCCCGGACTCGATTGCCGAGACCTATCTGCATGTCCATCGCCAGCATCGCTCCGCCTGGGCGCAGGAGGTCGATCTGCGGCCGTGGGCGGAATCGTTCTGAGGAATTCGCGGGCCTGAGCGGTCACGAATACGAGGATGAGCATGGCAAAGCGTGTGCTGGTTCTGAACGGGCCCAACCTGAACATGCTCGGTCAGCGCCAGCCCGAGATCTATGGGCGGACGACCCTTGCCGAGATTACCGCCGACGTCGAGGCCGCCGCCGGCGACCTCGGCATGGAAGCGGTCTGCCGGCAGAGCAATCACGAAGGCGAGCTCGTCACCTGGATTCAGGAGGCACGCGCGGACTTCGACGCCATCGTCATCAATGCGGCGGCCTATACCCACACGTCGGTCGCGCTGCTGGACGCGCTCACGCTCTTCGAGGGGCCGGTCGTCGAAGTCCATCTTTCGAACATCCACAGGCGTGAAGCATTCCGCCATCGTTCCTATATATCGGGTGCGGCGCTCGGCATGATCGCGGGCTTCGGCCCCGTCGGGTACCGCCTGGCCCTGTTGGCCCTGGACGACCGCTGGCGCACGGATGAGAAGATGCCATGAGCCGTTTTGACATCGATGAGGACGCTGTTCGCCGCCTGGCCGGGTTGCTGGAAGAGACCGGCGTTTCCGAAATCGAGTATCGCGACGGCAATCGCAGCCTTCGGATTTCAGCGCGCGCCCCCGCGCCAGCTCCCCTGCCACCGGCTCCTCCCGTAACGTCGGGGCAGCCGGCGGCGGTCGATCCGGTCGCGGCGCCCCCGCAGCCTCCTGCGGCAGTGGAAGGCGTGCCTGTCACTGCGCCCATCGTTGGCACGGTCTATCTTCAGCCGGATCCCCAACAGTCCGCATTCGTACAGGTAGGCGACCGCGTTCAGGCGGGGCAGATACTGCTGATTATCGAGGCGATGAAGGTCTATAACCAGATTCCTGCGCCTAGCGACGGCGTCGTGCGGCAGATTCTCGTCTCCAGCGGCGATCCTGTCGAATATGGCGAGACCCTGATGATTCTCGGCTGAGCCGGTGTTCGAAAAGGTCCTGATCGCCAATCGCGGCGAGATCGCGCTTCGCATCATCCGCGCCTGCCGGGACCTCGGCATTCGCACGGTCGCGGTTCATTCAACCATCGACTCCGAGGCCATGCATGTGCGCCTTGCGGATGAAAGCGTGTGCATCGGCCCGCCGGCGCCGCGCGACAGCTATCTGAGCATGGCGGCGCTGGTATCGGCCGCCAGCGTGGCCGGCGCCGACGCGATTCATCCGGGCCTCGGCTTCCTCGCGGAAAACGCCACATTCGCGCAGGTCGTCACCGACCACGGCTTCACCTTTATCGGGCCGAGCCCGGACCATATCGCCACGATGGGCGACAAGATCGCCGCCAAGGCAGCCATGGTGGAGGTCGGCATCTCGCCGGTGCCGGGCAGCGATGCTGCGGTCGAGAGCGACGCGGAAGCGGCGCGGATCGCCGAGGAGATCGGCTACCCGGTGCTCGTGAAGGCGGCGGCCGGGGGCGGCGGCCGCGGGATGCAAATCGCTCGCGAGCCGACGATCCTTGCACCGGCACTCGCGTTGGCGCGGCGCGAGGCCGCCGGCGCTTTCGGCGACTCCCGAGTGTTCATCGAGAAGTTCATCGAAAAACCGCGCCACATCGAGATTCAGATTCTTGCCGATTCCTATGGCAACGCCGTTCACCTGGGGGAGCGCGATTGCTCCATTCAGCGCCGCCACCAGAAGGTAATCGAGGAGTCGCCCTCCCCCGTCCTGGACGATGCGGTGCGGGCAGAGATCGGCGCGCGGGCCGCGACGGCAGTCCGCCAGCTCGGCTATCTCGGCGCGGGCACGCTGGAGTTCCTCTTCGACGGCCGGGACTTCCACTTCATCGAAATGAACACGCGCCTCCAGGTCGAGCACCCGGTTACCGAAATGGTGACTGGCGTCGATCTCGTCCGCGAGCAATTGACAATCGCGGCCGGCGGCAAGCTACAGTTCGGGCAGGACGATGTGCGCTTCGACGGCCATGCCATCGAATGCCGGGTCAATGCCGAGGATGCCCGCACCTTCGTGCCTTCGCCCGGACGGGTTCGCGAATACCACCCCCCGGGAGGCCCCGGAGTGCGGGTCGATTCCGCCCTCT
Source organism: Alphaproteobacteria bacterium bin95 (assembly GCA_002238885.1). Lineage (GTDB taxonomy): Bacteria > Pseudomonadota > Alphaproteobacteria > Bin95 > Bin95 > Bin95. The sequence goes on from MPNF01000008.1 coordinate 9,889, forward strand.
TCGCCGGCTGCATGGTGCCGCCGCACTATGACAGCCTGATCGCCAAGCTCATCGTGCATGGGCCCGACCGCCCGACCGCCGTCGCCCGGCTCGCACGCGCCCTCGACGAATATGTCATCGAGGGCATAGACACCAATCTCGAGCTCCACCGGGGCATTGCAGGCGATCGGGACTTCAGCAGCGGAGCCTACGACATACACTGGCTCGAGCGCTGGATGGACGGCGCTTGAAGCGGATTTCGGCGGAAATGCTGCTGACGGCCTACCGCCTGGGGCTTTTTCCCATGGCGGACGGGCGCCGCTCGAACACGCTCTACTGGCTCGACCCGCGCCGGCGCGGCATCATCCCGCTCGACCGGTTCCGGGTATCCCGGCGCCTCGGCCGCACCGTTCGCCAGGGCCGTTTCGAGGTTCGGGTCGATTGTGACTTCGACGCGGTGATCGCCGCCTGCGCCGAGCCGCGCTCCGACGACGGCGATACCTGGATCAACGACGACATCCTGCGCCTTTACAAGGAACTGTTCCAAAAAGGCGCCGCGCACAGCGTGGAGTGCCGGCTGGACGGGCGGTTAGCAGGCGGTCTCTACGGCGTTTCGGTCGGCGGCGCCTTCTTCGGCGAGAGCATGTTTTCGCGGGTCCGGGACGCCAGCAAGGTGGCGCTCGTCCACCTGGCGGCCCGCCTCCGTGTCGGCGGCTATCTCCTTCTGGACACGCAGTTCGTCACCGAGCATCTCGCAACATTCGGCGCCATAGAGATCAGCCGCACGGACTATCGACGCCGACTCAGCGCCGCCATCCACGTGGACACGGAACTGCCGCAGGATTTGCCGGAAGGCGCGCTCGAGCGCTTTCTCGCCGCAGCGCGCCCTACGCCGCTTCCAGAGGCACCACGGGCACCGCATCCTTGACCACGATACCGCCCCGGTCGCCGGCCCGGATGCTGCCGTAACGGGCGGCGAAGGCTTCCGGAAGCCGGCGCCCTTCGGGCGGGCACAGCCAGAGCCGCAGCAGGTGGCGGCGGCGCTCCGGCTCCGGCCAGTCCTCGAAGGCCGTGCGGTCGTGCAGGATCACATGGTTGCACAGGAACTGCATGTCGCCGGCCTCGAAAGCCATGTCGAGCCGGAATTCGTCGCTGTTGCAGAGCGAGTCGAACAGGTCGAGGGCTTCCACCTGCTTCGGCGTCAGCGCCGGCACCTCCTCAAAGCGGCGCGCCGATTCGATGTAGCGCCGCGTATAGATCGTGGTCAGCTCGCCATCGACCCGGTTGAAGACCGGCAAGGTGAACCAGGGCTTCATGCCTTCCGGTACCTCGCCGCGCCGGTCGACAAAGAAGGGCTCATAGAGCTCGGCGGCCAGGTCCGGCCGGCTTTGCGCCATCTCGTTGTGGACGGCAACGGAACTCACGATGGAGCTCAGGCCGCCAGAGCGGGCGGGTTGCAGGCACATCAGCGCGACGATATCCACCGAATCGGTATGAAACAGCTGGCGTTCGCGGGTCTGGTAAACGCGAACATTGGGGTCGCTGCTGTGCAGGCCCATGTCCTTCACATGGCCCATCAGGTGGCCCTTGGCGTTCTGCGAGCGGGCGCTGCCGAAATGCGCGCCGATACCCCAGAAGGCGGCCACGGCCTCTTCCCGGCTCATTCTACGGACCGGCAGCCCGCGAAGCAGGAAGAACCCCCTGCCGTCCAGCAATTCGCGCCTGAGTCCGGCCAGCTTCGGGCCGAGCGTCGGCAGTGGGAACGCTTCCCGGTCCACCTCGATCAACGGTCGGTCGATTGCGGCCACCGCTGCATCGACCTCGGCGACCTCCGCTTCGGTCAGGCGGTATTCCCAAACGTCTTGCGCCACCATCTCCCGGCCGCGCCAGGCTGCCGGGCTGTCGAGGACTTCTGGAGATAGGGTCGTCATGCCATGCTCTTCCGGTCGATCTAGGTGCTGGAGACCATAATCCCGATGTTGTCCCTTGAATCAATGGCGCGGGAGCGCCCGGCGCCATGACGCCCGAAGAATTCCGCCGCCACGCCCACCGCCTCGTGGACTGGATGGCCGACTACATGTCGGAGGTGGAACGCTTCCCGGTCCGCGCGCAAACCCGTCCCGGCGAGGTCGCGTCCGCCCTGCCCCCGGCGGCGCCCGAGGCAGGCGAGCCGATGGAAACCGTGTTCGCGGACTTCGAGCGCATCGTCATGCCCGGCATGACCCATTGGCAGCACCCCCGCTTCTTCGCCTATTTCCCGGCGAATTCGAGCCCGCCTTCGGTGCTGGCCGAGATGCTGACGGCCACGCTCGGCGCCCAGTGCATGCTGTGGCAGACCTCGCCCGCCGCCACCGAGATGGAATCCCGGATGCTGGACTGGTTGCGCCACGCCATCGGTCTGCCGGAGGGCTTCTCGGGGGTCATCCAGGATTCGGCGTCGTCGGCCATTCTTTGTGCCCTGTTGACGGCGCGCGAGCGGGCGACCGATGGCGCCGCGAACGAGCGGGGCCTTGCCGACGCCGGAGCAGCGCCGGTGGTGTACACTTCGGATCAGGCCCATTCGGCCACCGAAAAGGGAGCAAAAATAGCCGGTTACGGGCGCAATCATGTGAGACTGGTCAAGACTGGCGACGACTTCGCGATGAGAGCCGATGCGCTGGACGCGGCAATCCGCGCTGACAAGGCCGCCGGTCTCCGGCCCGCCTGCATTGTCGCAAGCATGGGCACGACCGGCGTCGGCGCCATCGACCGGCTGGACGAAATCGGCGCTGTCGCCCGGGCGCACGATGTGTTCCTGCATGTCGATGCCGCGTGGGCGGGCAGCGCGCTGATCTGCGAGGAACACCGCTGGATGCTGCGGGGCATCGAGACCGTGGACAGCCTCGTCTTCAACCCCCACAAATGGCTGCTGACCAATTTCGACTGCTCGGCGCATTTCGTTCGCGATCCGGACGCGCTCGTCCGCACACTTTCGATCCTCCCCGCCTACCTGCAAAGCCGCGAGGGAAACGCCGTGATCGACTATCGCGACTGGAGCGTGCCGCTGGGCCGGCGCTTCCGCGCGCTCAAGCTTTGGTTCGTGCTACGCAGCTATGGCCTCGCCGGATTGCGCGACATGATTCGGCGGCATATTGCGCTCGCGGAATGGCTTGAAGGCAAGATCGCAGCGCATCCGGACTTCGAGCTCACGGCTCCCAGATCATTGGCATTACTCAATTTCCGTTACGCGCCTGCCGGGGCCGGGGCGCTCGACGAGTTGAACGAGCGTCTGCTGCACGCGATCAACGATGATGGGCGCATCTATCTGACGCAGGGCAGCGTGCGCGGGGCTTATGTAATCCGCGTCTCCATCGGCCAGACCGGCACCGAACGCATCCATGTCGAGCAGGCGTGGGAGGCGATCAAGGCTGCCGCCGCCCGCCTGCAGTCCCATCCCAGGGTGTGAGTAAAGTGAATTAAATCCTTATTTTGGTTCGACCCCGAAAAAAGTGTGGTATGCTGTCCTTGAGGGAAGAGGCGTCCGGGGCCGCTTCCCCCGATCCGAAAAAATACCCGCAAAACCCACGGGAGACGTGCGCCCTGCGCCTGCCTCGCGCGCAGGCGCAATCAGGCGCGCGAACCGCGCCGGCGCTAACGCGCGCCCCCGCCCGCGCGCAAACCGCGCGCGATAAAAGGGCTCCCCTCCCGGACCGGCAAGGAGACAAGGATGATCGCAACCGACCCCCGCCCCGCACTGATGGCGGCGCTCGCCGCGCGCCCGACGCATGGAGATCATGACATCTCTCGACACATCGAGCGGGGTTCCCCGGCAACATGGGCCTACCCGGCCTTTGCGATCACGAAACGGTAGGGAGCGTCCGCCTCATGGGCTTCCACGATGTTGTGCCCCTCGGTCGCGCAGAAATGACGCATGTCGATGGGCGATACCGGGTCGTCGGTCAGCACTTCCAGTCGGTCGCCGGGCGCCATCGTCTTGAGACGTTTGCGGGCCCGCAGGACCGGAATCGGGCAGCGCAGACCCGTAGCGTCCAGCACATCGGCCATGGGTCAGAACGCGTTGAGCGGAATCTTGAGATAGGCGCGGCCGTTGCTTTCCGGCTCCGGCAGGTCTCCGCCGCGCATGTTGACCTGGATCGACGGCAAAAGCAGCGCCGGCACGCCGAGCTCCCTGTCCCGTTCCGTGCGCATGGCGACGAAGGCCGATTCGTCGATCCCGTCGCGCACATGCCGGTTCGCCTTGCGTTCCTCCGCCACGGTCGTTTCCCAGGCGACGGGCCGCCCGCCCGGCGCGTAGTCGTGCCCGACGAAGACGCGCGTTTCGGGCGGCAGCGAAAGGATACGCCGCGCCGAACGGTAGAGCGCGGTTGCGTCGCCGCCGGGGAAGTCGCAGCGCGCCGTGCCGAAATCCGGCATGAACACCGTGTCGCCCGTGAATGCGGCATCGCCGATGACATAGGTGACGCAGGCGGGCGTATGGCCCGGCGTGTGCAGCACCCGCGCTTCCAGGCGGCCCACCTGGAACCGCGCCTCGTCTTCGAACAACCGGTCGAATTGCGAACCGTCCGTCAGGAACTCCGCCGGCAGGTTGTAGATGTCCTTGAAGACCGCCTGCACCTCCACGATATGGCCGCCGATGGCCGTTCGGCCGCCGAGCGCTCCTTTCAGGAAGGCGCCGGCGCTCAGATGGTCGGCATGGACATGGGTTTCGAGTATCCACTCCACGGCAAGCCCCCGCTCGCGGACCCGCTCCATGAGCCGCTCCGCGAATGCGGTTTCCGTCCGCCCGGAGTAGATGTCGTAGTCGAGCACCGCATCGACGATGGCGGCCCGGCCTGTCTCCGGGCAGGCAACGATATAGCTCACGGTCGAACTGGGCTCGTGAAACAGCGCCTCAACCAGCGGTCTTTCGGCCATGAGTCGCCCTCCCTCGCCGGGAGACGCTATCCTATACCGGATTCACAAACGGGAGAACGCATCCGTGAACGCGCCGCTGATCGACTACCGCTCCGAAGACGGCATCGCAACGATTACGCTCAATCGGCCCGACAAGATGAATGCGCTGTCGAACGGGCTCGTCGCCGAACTGATCCAGGCCTTCGAGCGGCTGCAGGACGGCGACGACCGCGTCGCGATCCTGACCGGCGCCGGCGAGCGCGCCTTCTCGGTCGGCGCGGACCTGCGCGACCCGCCCCGCGACCCCGAACTCTGGGAATGCATGCCGGGCGTCGGCGTAATGGTGGACAAGCCGATTATCGCCGCCGTGCACGGCTACTGCGTCGGCGGGGCCTTCTGCCTGGTCGAGTTCTGCGACCTTGCCGTTGCGGACGAGACCGCGGACTTCTTCTACCCCGAGGCCCAGATCGGATTCTGCGGCGGGCTCATCGCCGGGCTGGCGGCGCGTATCCCGCACAAGCTGGCTATGGAATTCATGATGACCGGGCGGCATTTCGACGGAGAACGTGCCGCCGATATCGGCATGGTCAACCGCGCCGTGCCGAGAGGCGAGCTGATGGCCGCCGCGAGGGAATATGCAACCGTCCTGCGCGACAGCGCGCCGCTGGTGCTGCGGACGGTGAAGCGCTTTGTGCGCGACACGGTGGTCGCCCGCGGGCCGTCCGAGCTCCAGGCGCTGGCGCGGCGCGAATTGCTGTCGATCAGCCGTAGCGAGGACCAGAAGGAAGGCGGGCAGGCATTCCGCGAGAAGCGCAAGCCCGCCTTCACCGGCCGATGAGCGCGGAGATCGTCTTCGAGGTCAGGGACAGAGTCGGCCTCATTCGGCTGAATCGGCCGGAAAAGCTCAATGCCTTCACCAACCCGATGCTGGAGGACTGGCTGAGGGCGCTGGACGAGGCGGAGGCCCGCGAGGATGTGCGCTGCGTCGTCATCACCGGCACCGGGCGCGGCTTCACCACCGGCGGCGACGTCTCGACGATGGGCGGCGGCCGGGACAACAGCCCCCGGACGACCAAGGACCGCATCTGGGAGACAATACAGGCAGTGCCCAAGCGGCTGGCGACAATGGACACGCCGACCATCGCCGCCGTCAACGGCGTCGCCACGGGCGGCGGGGTCGATGTCGCGCTCGCCTGCGATATTAGGGTCTGCGCCGCCTCGGCGCGGTTCGCCGAGACCTATGCCCGGCTCGGCCTCATCCCCGGTGCTGGCGGGGCATATTTCCTGCCCCGCGCCGTGGGCACGGCCCGTGCGCTGGAGTTGCTCTGGACGGCCGAGTTCATCGACGCGGAGACGGCCGAGCGCATCGGGCTCGTCAACCATGTCTATCCCGACGGGAGCTTTCTCGACGACGCGATGGCGCTGGCCGGGCGAATCGCCGCCGCCGCACCGCTCTCCGTGCGCTATATCAAGCGCACGGTTTATCGCTCGCTCGCGACCGACATGCTGACCAGCTTCGACCTCGTGTCCTCGCACATGACCGTCGTGCGCTCGTCCGAGGACCATCTCGAGGCCGTCGCGGCCTTCCGCGAGAAGCGTGCGCCTGAGTTCAAGGGCCGGTAACGGTCCTCGCGTGCGGCCGCACCGAAACATGACATTTCATGACATCCCATGACGCCTCATGACGCCTCTGCCCTTCCGGCGTTCTCCGGCGCGGGGCATATTGGCCGCTCCGGTTGCCGCTTACATCAGGAGAACTGAACCTTGTCCAAGTTGACCGCAGAAGACCTCGCCGCGCTGCGCGCCCTCGACACCCCCACGATCTGCAACGCGCTGGAGGTCGTGGCCGGCAGCCGGCTGAACACCGGCTTCACCGTCGAGCCGCTGGTCTGCCCGTTCCCCGACCTGCCGCCCATCGTCGGCTATGCGCGCACCGGCACGATACGCTCGCAATTCCCGAGCGCCGTCGCGGGTGACGAGGCAACGAAACTGCGCGTGGCCTATTACGACTATGTCGCCCATGGCGGTCCGGCGCCGCAGATCGTGGTGCTGCAGGACCTTGACGGCCCGAGGGCCGGGTTCGGCGCGTTCTGGGGCGAGGTCAACTCCAACATCCACAAGGCGCTGGGGTGCCTCGGCGTCGTCACCGACGGCTGCATCCGCGACATCCCCGACTGGGCGGACGGCTTCCAGGCCATTGCCGGGTCGATCAAGCCCGCCCATGCGCATGTCCATGCGGTGGATTTCGGCGGGCAGGTCAGCGTCGCCGGAATGGTCGTCAACAGCGGCGACCTGGTGCATGCCGATCAACACGGCGCGGCAGTTATTCCCATCGACCAGGCCCGCGAGGTGCCGAAGGCGGCGGCCGAGGTCGCGGCGAAGGAAAAAATCGTGCTGGATGTCTGCCGCGGCGCCGGTTTCACCTTCGAGAAGCTGAAACGCGCCATGATCGGCCCCGAAGACGTCCACTGACCGCGCTGGGCCTTGGTGTCGTGATAGAGAGGTTTGAGTGCCCTTATGCCGCGCGCTCTCTCGTCGTGCCCGGACTTGTTCCGGGCATCTCCCTCGGGACCGGCACAACAGGGAAAATGGATGGCCGGAACAAGTCCGGCCATGACGGCGGGGTCGTCGAACTGAAGAAGTCCCGCACCCCAGTCGAAGTCTCACGAACTTCGAAACCGGGGCATTAGCGCCATGCGCCTCCCTCTCCTGCCGCTGGCCGCCATGGCCGGGCTGGTCGCGCTGTCGAATGTGCTGGTCCAGTATCCACTTGGCGATTGGCTGACCTGGGGCGCCTTCACCTACCCCGTCTGCTTCCTGGTCACGGACCTCACCAACCGGATGCACGGCGCCGCGACGGCGCGGCGGGTCGTCTATGTCGGCTTCGCTGCCGCCGTCGTCCTGTCCATCCTGCTTGCGACGCCGCGTATTGCGGTAGCTTCAGGACTGGCTTTCCTGGTGGCCCAGTCGCTGGACGTGACCGTGTTCGACCGGATGCGGCGGCGGGCCTGGTGGCAAGCGCCGCTGGTCTCCTCGATGCTGGGCTCCGCGGTCGATACCGCGCTGTTCTTCTCCATCGCCTTCTACGGCACGGAAGTGCCCTGGGTCACGCTCGGCATCGGGGACTTCCTCTGGAAGGTGGCGTTCGCGCTCGCCATGCTGATCCCGTTCCGGCTGCTGATGCCGGTGACGGCCGGCCGGGCCGCTCAATAGTGGGAGACGCCGCCCTCCGCCGGGATGACCGCGCCATTCACCATGCGCGACTCGTCGGACGCCAGGAAAAGCCCGATATTGGCGATGTCCTCCGGCGGCCCGATGCTGAAGGGATATTGGTTGAAGACAGCGAATTGCCCTTCGTTCGGGCGCTCGCGGTTGGGAGGAAGGCGCGCCAGGATCCGCTCGGTCAGGATGAGGCCGGGGCAGATGACATTGGCGCGCACACCTTCATCGGAATAGGAACCGGCAAGCGAGCGGGTGAAGGAGATCAGCCCGCCCTTCGCGGCCGAATAGACATGCGAGGGAACGAAGCCGCGCAGCGCCGCGACGGAGGAGATGTTGACGACCGCGCCGCCGCCGCCCGCGATCATGTGGGGCACGACATGCCGGCACATCAGCATCGGCCCCTTGAGGTCGAGCGGGATCGTGCGGTCCCAGACCTCGAGATCGACCTCGTGGATTTTCGTATCCTCGGGGACCGACCCGCCGGCGCAGTTGAACAGGATGTCGATGCGCCCGAATTCCGCCATCGCCGCCGCCGCGCACGACGCCGCAGAGGCGTCGTCGGTCACATCGGTGCGGTGGAAGACGGCGCCGGTCTCGGCCGCCGTCGCCGCTCCGGCCGCTTCGTCGATTTCGGCGACCATCACCTTCGCGCCCTCGCGAATGAAGATTCCGGTGGCCGCCCTGGCGATTCCGGTTCCTGCGCCGGTAATCACCGCGACCTTGCCTTCAAGGCGTCCCATATCTCGCGCTCCTCTGGTTGCCTGCGCCTGTCAATAGGCGGAGATACCGCCCTCCGCCGGGATGACGGCGCCATTCACCATGCGCGACTCGTCCGACGCGAGGAAAAGCCCGATATTGGCGATATCCTGCGGTTCGCCGACCCCGAACGGGTATTGCTCGAAAACGCCGACGGACGCTTCCCTCAGGCGCTCCTCGTTCGGCTGGCGGTAGCGGGCGCGGATGCGCTCGGTCAGGATCAGCCCGGGGCAGATGACATTGGCGCGCACGCCTTCGTCGGAATAGGAGCCTGCGAGCGAGCGGGTGAAGGAAATCAGCCCGCCCTTCGCCGCCGAATAGATATGCGCCGGATGGTTGCCGCGCAGTGCGACCACCGACGAGATATTGACCACCGCGCCTCCGCCGCCGGCGATCATATGCGGCACGACATGCCGGCACATCAGCATCGGCCCCTTGAGGTCGAGCGGGATTGTGCGGTCCCAGACCTCGAGATCGACCTCGTGGATCTTCGTGTCCTCGACGACCGACCCGCCGGCGCAGTTGAACAGGATGTCGATGCGCCCGAACTCCGCCATCGCCGCCGCCGCGCAGGCCGCCGCCGAGGCATCGTCGGTCACATCGGTGCGTTGAAAGACAGCGCCGGTCTCCGCCGCCGTTGCAGCGCCCGCGGCCTCGTTGAGTTCCGCCACCATCACCTTGGCGCCCTCGCGGATGAAGATTCCGGTGGCCACTTTCGCGATTCCGGACCCGGCGCCGGTGATGATCGCGGTCTTCCCTTCGAGGCGTCCCATCTCTTGCCTTCCTTCCGATCCGGGCGCTAGGGTCGCGCCCATGGCACAAGAGCTTATCAATCCCTGCGGCATCTACCAGCGCAATAGCGGCGCGCTGGCGCCGCGCCGGCCCTTGAAGGACATCAAGACCGTCGGCCTGTTCTCCAATCTCAAGGCCAATGCGGACCGTTACCTGGAAGAGCTGTCGCACCGGCTGAAGGCGCGCTACCCGCATCTGGAGTTCGAGCTGTTCCAGAAGATCGCGAGCGAGCCCGCCAATTTCTCGCAGCAATGGCTCGACCGGGTCCACGCCGTGGCTGCCGCTTTCGGGGACTGAGGCTCCTGCACGTCGTGGTGTATCCATGACGCGATCAAGCTTGAAGAGCGCGGCATCCCGGTCGCGGTCACCTGCACCGACGAATTCTTCGCACTCGGCAAGGCGGAGGCCGAATGCCTTGGCATGGCCGGCCTGCCGATCGCCATCGTGCCGCACCCGGTGGCGAAGCTGCCTCCGGCCGGCGTGGCGGGGATTGCCGACGAGGCAATAGACGAGATCGTCCATATGCTGGAGGCAGAGCCGGTCGCGCTTGCGGAAGAATGCCGCAATCGTCCGCTGCCGAAACGCGGGCGCATGCGCTATCGCTCCCTGTTCGAGGGCGATTTCAATGCGCCGGGCGCGCCGGAGCGGATTTCCGGTCCCGACTCGCCGGAGGCGCTGAACCGCGTCTTCTATCAACGCGGCTGGACCGACGGCCTGCCCTTCGTGGCGCCGACGCCCGAGCGCTGGGACGCCATGCTGGGCGGGCGCGACCCCGATGAGGAAGTCGGCCTCGTCGAGCCCCGCCTCGGCCTTGCGACGGTCGGAAAGGTCGCCGCCAACGCGGTGATGGCCGGGGCGACGCCAGCGATGATGCCGGCCATCCTGGCGGCGACCCGCGCCATGACCGCCGAGCGGTTGAATCTGAAGGCGCTCCAATCGACGACCCATCCCTGCGGGTTGCTGACCGTTGTGCATGGGCCGATTGTGGAAGAGCTCGATATCGAGTCCGGCACCAACTGCATGGGCCAGGGCGCCCACGCCAATGCCGCAATCGGGCGCGCCGTGCGCCTTGTCCTGACCAATATCGGCGGCGCACAGCCCGGCGTGCTCGACCGCGCGACCATGGGCACGCCGGCGAAATACAGCTACTGCTTCGCGGAGAACCCGGAAGCCAATCCCTGGGGCGCCTTCCACGCCGAACGCGGCTTCGGGGCGGAGGAGAACGCCGTCACGCTATGCGGCGTCGAGGGGCCGCACAATGTCAACGACCACTACAGCGAAACGGCGGAAGACGTTCTGCTGACTATCTGCGGCACCATGGCCACGCCCGGCTGCAACAACTCCTACTTCCACGGCGAATACCTGGTCGTGATCGGCCCCGAACATGCCGAGGTCATCGCGCGAGAGGGCTGGTCGAAGGAGGATGTGGAGCGCTTCATCATCGAGCGCGCGATCATCCCGCGTTGGCATATCGGCAAGGCGCAGATGGCGCTTTACCGCCAGCAGGTGCCGGAGCGGTTCGTCGGGCCCGACGGCCGGGACGGCGTGCGAATCGTAAGCGAGCGGGAGCAACTCATGGTCATGGTCGCGGGCGGCGCCGGACGCCATTCCTGCGTCATCCCTTCCTTCGGCAGCACGCTCTCCGTCACCGAGGCAATCCGGGACTAGCCGATTACCTGCGCAGATCGGCGAGAAGCGGCATGACGTCGCTGGCAAAGCGTTCGATCTGCTCCGGGCGCCGGTCGTAAGGGCCGACAAGATCGACCACGACGTGCCTGGCGCCCGCTTGGTGGAAGTCGCGGATGCGCTCGGCCACCTGCTCGCCGGTGCCGAGCGCCGCGTAGCGCGCCGCCGCCTTGCGGAAGTCCATCGCATAGCGGCGGGACAGCGACTCGGTCGCGATATCGAGCGCGCGCTCATAGCTGTCGTCGATACGCGCAAACAGCAGATGGCCGGTGCCGAACGGCGCTTCGCCACGCCCCGCCGCGTCGGCCGCCTGCCCTATTTCGTCCAGCGCCCGCGCAAACATTTCGGGCGTCACCACATAGGAGACATAGCCATCGGCAAGCCGCCCCGCGCGCCGCAGCGCCGGAGACCGCCTTCCACCGCACCAGATCGGCGGGCCGCCCGGTTGCCTCGGCGGCGGCAGCATCGGCACGTCCTCGAAAGAGAAATGGCGACCGCAATAGCTTGCCGGCCGTCCCGACCAGAGCGCGCGGACCGCCTCGATGCTCTCTGTCAGCCGGCGTCCTCGCTCCTCGCGAGGAACGCCGCATACCTCGTATTCCTTCGGGAACTCGCCGCCGACGCCGACACCGAAGATGAACCGCCCCTCGGTCAGATGATCGAGCGTGGCCGTCATCTTGGCCACCGGCCCCGGATGGCGCAGCGGCAGAAGATAGACGCCCGTGCCGAAGACCAGCCGCCGGCTCGCCACCGCCGCCTGCGCGATCGTCAGCAAGGGGTCGAGGAACGGGATCGCGAAGGAAACATGGTCGCCCAGCCAGATCTCGTCGAAACCCTTCGCGTCCACGTCCTCGACGAACGATACCAGGTCGTCTATGCGCGGTTGCCACGGGCCCGTTTGCGCGTCGCCCTCGCGGTGGATCGTCTGGATACCGAGTTTCAATCCCTCTTCGAGCCGGAGCGCCATGCGCCTCCCTCCCCCGTGGCTGGTGTTTTGGGGTATAGAGCGTGATCTGCAGGGGAGACGCAATGCGATGAGCGCCTTTGCATCGCTCGTGGACGACCGCGCCGGCGAAGGCGTTTTTCGGGTGGACCGGGCGGTCTATACCGACCCGGACGTCTTTGCCGCCGAGATCGAGGCGATCTTCGAGGGCAACTGGATTTATCTCGCGCATGAGAGCCAGATCGCGGCGCCGGGCGACTACCTCGCCGTCTGGATGGGCCGA
>MPNF01000009.1 GCA_002238885.1 Alphaproteobacteria bacterium bin95
GACGGCGATGGCGATGGTGACGGAGATGGCGACGGCAGCAGGGGTGGCAACAATGAGACGAATAATCAGTCTGGCGGCCGCGACGGTCTTGTTGACGGCCTGCGCGACGGGAGCTTCTGAAACCGGGTCTACAGGTGCCTGTCCGTCCCTGGTCGCTTATGCCGCAGACTTCCGGGAGCGGGCCGCGAGCGAGATCGAACGGCTGCCCGAGGACTCGGCGATCGTCGCGATGCTGAAAGACTACGCCTCAATGAGAGAACAGGCCCGCGCCTGCGCCGCGACTCCAGCCGGATCCTGAAGCTTCATGTCGGGGAGAAAGACGATGACAAATTCCGGAGTTGCAGACGGCAGGGTCCATTTCACCCGGATCTCAGAATGCGTGGACATCGCTCCGTTGTTGAGGGAATTGGATGCTGCGCCGGAAATGTGGTCGGCGGATACGAGCCGTCAGCGAAAGGTCCGTTGCCAACGCCATACCCGGAACATCTTCCTGCGCGCGCCGAAAAAGCCGCTTCCGCCGGGTGCAAGGAATGCCAACGATGTCCATGAGAGCCGACTCACACCGGCAGCCGGGAAGTTCCCTCTCGCATTGGCGTTCTGCGAGCGGGTTGCCGCTGAGCTCGAAGCCGGGCTGGGGCGGGCGACTCTGGTGGCGCTGTTGCCGCAATGCCGGGTTTTCCCCCATGTCGATGCCGGGGCTTACTACCGGGTCCGGGACCGGCTGCATCTGGTCTTGAAGAGCGCAGAGGGAAGTCCGCTTACCGCCGGCGACGAGACTGTCGTGATGCATGAGGGGGAGCTCTGGGCATTCGACAACAAGGCTCGGCACTTCGCCGACAATCCTTCCTCCGAGCCCCGTGTGCATCTGATATTCGATGTCCTCCCGGCCCCTGGCCGCGGGTTCCACGTCTTGCCCCCTCACCCTGAAACATCGTCGCGGTCACACGTCTGAAGGGCGGCTATCGAACTCCATTGGTCTGAGTATCTTGATGGCCGCCAGGAGGGCGTGGGCCGCTGAGTCCACTCGCACGGCATTGTCGTAAACTTCTGTCCGCAATGCGCCAAGAACGCGGCGTGTCCTGGAGACATAGTACATGTCGCGCCAATCTCTAAATTGTAGTTGCCGCAGGGATCTGAGCCCACGACGAATGGCCCGCTCGTAGCTCGAAGCCCGCCGCGTTTCGCCGAGCGCACGGGCCAGCGCCGCTGCGTCCGCCAGCCCTTCCAGATACGCTCCGGTGGACGCCGCGTGCGGCGGGCCGAATTCGGGACGGCGCGGATTGTAGAACCTCCCGCGCAAGTCGGGATCGAGTCCGTCCCACTGTTGCATCGCCAGGAGCCAGTCGTTCGCCTCCAGCACGAATTCCGCGAATTCGCGCCGCCCGGTCTGGGCGAACAACGACGCGCAAGCCTGGGTGTGCCAAGGCACGAAAGCAGGATTCCGTTTCCGATAGTGCCTTTCGCGACACCGCTCGAACGCTGAGGCGCAGCGCTCCAGGCTCGGCGCAATCGAAAGCCCTCTTCGCGCAGCCTCGGCCCAGAACAGCAGTGCTTCCCCGGAATAGAAGTTCCAATTCTCGCCATCGCGCTCGGCCGGGAAAAAGAACGTGCGGAACCCATGCTCGTCGTCCGCAAGAGACTCGATGCCTGCCGCCAGCATGGCCAGTTCGTCGGCAAACTCTTCACTCGCAGGATTTTCCATAATTGCCAGCCCGGCGAGCGCGGCAGCGCCGAGCTTCGCACCGGTGCGTTCCACGATAGCTCCTCGACCGCCGCCGATCGCCCGAAAATAGCGCGCCAGGTTGAAGCGCAGGTTTCGCCGTGCCGCTTCGCGGATTTCCGCAGAAGGCCGGAGCTCCCCCAGACGAGCGAGGGACAACGATGCCAGGAAGCGGCGAATAGCATTGTCCGCAGGCGATTCCGTGCCGCGGCTCGGCCAGTATTTGTAAGGCAGCGCTCCGTCAGCGGACAGGTTGCGAAGCATCCACTGGCCGATTCCGTCTTCAAGGTCCGCCGCGCAGTCCGTGTCGCCGGTCGACGCGGCTTCAACCAGCGTCCCGCCGCGAAAAAGCTCTACAGGCCCGCGCCCGTCTTCCGGGGGCAACAGGTATTGCTCGGCGCGGAAGGCACGGAGAGCGCCCTCTCTCGCGAAGTCGTCGCGGCTGGCCTCCCGCTCATCGAGGAATCTCTCCAGAGCGCGGCTAAACCCAAGGTTGGCAGCCAGCATGTGTGTTGGCGCGAAGCGGACAATCTCCCCGCGGAAGGCCACCTCCATCCCGACCAGTCCGCAGGCGCGTGGATAGAACGCGCGTGCGAAACGTTTGTGCGCCACGCGCCGGAAGTCGCTGGCAATGCACAATTCCACCGCCTCATCGGAGCGCGCGCCGACAATGCGGCGTATCCCGGCCAGCGGGCCGCCCTCGATCCAACCCTTGCGCCGGACCGATCCGTTTCGCCGAATGCAGAACCAGGTGTCGCCGCCGGGGACTTGTCGCGGTTTCAAGGCGGATTCGCCATGCCGCCCGCTTGGTTGTCGCGAAGTGAGGAGTCGCTCGGAATGGACATCAGCAGCGGATGAATAATTTCGGCAACGAATTCCGCCCGCCCGTTTACGTCGGCCTTCGCATAGAGAGAAGTGGCCTGCAACCGCGCCGTGCTTTCCTTGACTCCGCGGATCCTGGCGATCTCGGCAAAGCGGTACCCCTTGATAATGAGCCAGGCGACGTCCTTTTCGCTTCGGGTCATCCGACATTCATCCATCTGCTCGTCGATGCTTTCCGCGAGCGCCGTGGAGAGCAGCCTGTTCCGGTGCTCCTCGCGGTTCAGCTGAACGCGCAATCGGCGCAGGTCCCTGAGGCCGAAAATGAGCGCCATGGATACGCCGACAAACACGACGAATTCGACAAGAAAGTGAGAGGTCCCGAATTCGCCTTCGTACAACCAGTCCACGACGATATCGTAGGCGAAGAACAGTATCGCGCTTGCAAGCGCAGCAAGCGCGAGAATTTGCCTCCGGATGATAGCTCGGGGTCTTGGCTCCATGCTGCCGGTCGCCCGCATGTCGTGATCGGGTTTCGAACCTGTGACCTCGCCACAGTATAGACTGCCGTGAAGCGCGGCCAGTGCCCGGCATGCGGGCCCGTGGATGGCCTCGGCTCAGGGGCGGGGCGGCGACAGAGCCGGCGAGACTCTCATACCGGCCCGGGCCTGTCGGATACCGTTCTTTCGCCCTCGCGTTACGCCGCCGGCAGGGCGCGGTCGAGGATGGCGTCTGTATCGGTTGCGGGCGGCAGGGTGCCGTAGGCGCCGGTCCAGCGTTCGCCCAGCCGGCTGGCGCAGAAGGCGTCGGCAACGGCCTGTGGCGCGTGGCGGACGAGCAGCGAGGCTTGCAGCGCCAGTGCCATCCGCTCGGTGAGCGCGCGGGCGCCGGTCTCGAACTCTTCCGGCCTTGCGAGGTCGTCCCTGAGCGCGTCGGCCGCCCTGTCGAGCGCTGGGTGCGCGCCGCGGGCGGCGTCGAGCTCGGCCAGCAGGGCCGGCACGGCCTCCTCCTCCCGGGCCATGGCGCGCAGCACGTCGAGGCAGAGCACATTGCCCGAGCCTTCCCAGATGCTGTTGAGCGGCGCCTCCCGGTAGAGCCGCGCCATCGGCCCGTCCTCGACATATCCGGGCCCGCCATGGCACTCCAGCGCCTCGAAGGCATGGCCCGGGGCGCGCTTGCAGACCCAGTATTTGGCGACCGCCGTGCCGATACGCGCGAATGCCTGCGCCTCCGGGCCGTCGCCGGCCTCGTCCACGGCGCGCGCGACCCGGAGGCCAAGCGCCAGCGCCGCTTCGGCTTCGAGCGCCAGGTCGGCCAGCACATTGCGCATCAGCGGCTGGTCGGCAAGCCGGCGCTGGAAGGCGCTGCGGTGGCGGGTGTGGTGAAGGGCCTGTGCGACGCCCTGGCGCATGATCGCCGCCGAACTGACGGCGCAATAGAGCCGGTTGCCCTGCACCATGTCGATGATCGTGCGGATGCCGCGC
The DNA here is from genome assembly GCA_002238885.1 of Alphaproteobacteria bacterium bin95. Lineage (GTDB taxonomy): Bacteria > Pseudomonadota > Alphaproteobacteria > Bin95 > Bin95 > Bin95. The sequence continues at coordinate 4,024 of MPNF01000009.1, forward strand.
CCGTCCTCGCCGACCATGACCGCCCAGGCATCCTCGAACTCGATCTCCACCGAGGCGTTGGAGCGGTTGCCGAGCTTGTCCTTGAGATGCTGGATCGAGATGGCGTTGCGTTCCCCGTCCGGGGTCCAGCGCGGCAGCAGGAAGCAGGAAATGCCGGCATCGGTCCGGGCGAGCGTCAGGAAGGCGTCGGACATGGGCGCGGAGCAGAAATATTTGTGCCCGACCAGGCGCCACGACCCGTCCGCCGCGCCATCCGCGGGCCTGGCAAGCGTCGAGTTGGAACGGACGTCCGAACCGCCCTGCTTCTCGGTCATGAACATGCCGATGGTGGCGCCGGGCTTTTGATCGACCGGCACGTCGCGCCCGTCATAGCGGTTCGACAGCAGACGGGGGATCCAGGCTTCGGCGATTTCGGGCGACGCGTTGAGCGCGGGGATCGCCGCATAGGTCATCGCCATCGGGCACATCGCGCCGCCTTCCATCTGGCTGAACAGATAGGTCAGCGCCATGTGGCCGACATGCGCGCCCGGCCCCGCATGGCTCCAGGCGAAGCTCGCAACCTCGTTCTCGACCGCGAGCGCCACAAGGTCGTGATAGGCGGGGTGGTATTCGACCCGGTCGATCCGCATGCCGTAGCGGTCGAACGGTTTCAGTTCCGGGCCGTGGCGGTTGGCCTGTTCCGCCTTCTCCGTTACCTCAGCGCGGCCGACAAGGCGCCCGAACGCGGCGATGCGTTCCTCGGCCCAGGCCGCCCCCTCTCTCCGCACGCCCTCCCGCAGCGCCGCATCCTGCGTCCACAGGTCCCGGTCGCCCAGATGGGGCGGCATGTTGAAGACCTCATGCGTCGCCAGCGCCGCGCGCGGCCTGAGCGGGGCGGTCACCGCGATGGCCTGCCCGCCTTGCGCCCCTGCTGGCGGCGGCTTTCCTCGTCGAAGAGGCCGGCGAGCTGCTCCATCATCGCGCCGCCGAGCTGGTCGGCGTCGAAGATCGTCACCGCATGGCGGTAGTAGCGCGTCACGTCGTGGCCGATGCCGATGGCGATCAGCTCCACCGGCGAGCGCGTCTCGATCCACTCGATGACCTCGCGCAGATGGCGTTCGAGATAGTTGCCGGGATTGACCGACAGCGTGGAGTCGTCCACCGGCGCGCCGTCCGAGATGACCATCAGGATGCGCCTGTCCTCGGGCCGGCCGAGCAGGCGGTGGTGCGCCCAGAGCAGCGCCTCGCCGTCTATGTTTTCCTTCAGGATGCCCTCGCGGAGCATCAGCCCGAGATTCTTGCGCGCCCGGCGCAGCGGCGAATCGGCTTCCTTGTAGATGATATGGCGCAGGTCGTTCAGCCGGCCCGGATTGGCGGGCTTGCCGGCCGCCAGCCATTTCTCGCGCGACTGCCCGCCCTTCCAGGCGCGTGTGGTAAAGCCCAGAACCTCGGTCTTGACGCCGCACCGCTCCAGCGTTCGCGCGAGGATGTCGGCGCTCATGGCCGCCACCGAAATCGGCCGGCCGCGCATCGAGCCGGAATTGTCGATCAGCAGCGATACCACGGTGTCGCGGAAATCGGTCTGCTTCTCCATCTTGTAGGACAGCGAATGGATCGGGTCGGCGACGACGCGCGCCAGGCGTGCGGCGTCGAGCAGGCCCTCTTCCAGGTCGAACTGCCAGGCCCGCACCTGCTGGGCCATCAGGCGCCGCTGCAGGCGGTTGGCCAGCCGGCTGACGACGCCCTGGAGGCTGGCAAGCTGCTGGTCGAGATGATGGCGCAGCCGGGCGAGTTCGTCCGCGTCGCAAAGCTCGTCCGCATGGATGATTTCGTCGAATTCGCCGGTCCACGGCAGGTAGGCCGGCCCGGCATTGTCGTTGCGGCCGTGCATCGGGTGTTCCTGCGGCGAGGACCGCCCGGGTTCCTCGTCGCCCATGCCCGGCATGATTTCCGCATCGGCGTCGTCATCGCCGGACTCGCCGGTATCTTCCCCTTCGGCGTCCGACATGTCCGAAGCATCGGACATCAGCGTGCCGTCGCTTTCGCCCTCCGCTCCGTCGCCCTCGCCGTCCTCCGAGGCATCGTCGGCGTCGTCCTCCGAGCCTTCTTCCTCGCCCGAAGCGGAGTCGTCCAGCAGCTCCAGGTCTTCCATCAGGCGCCCGGCCAGCGTCGCAAACGCCTCCTGGTCGTGAATCTGGCCCGCCAGATCGGCGAAGGCGTCCGCCGCGCGCTGGTCGAACCAATCGCGCCAGAGGTCGAGGACCCCGGCCGCCACGGGCGAAGCGGCCCGCCCGGAGAGGGTTTCGCGGGCATAGAGCCCGACAGCTTCCGCCAGCGGCACATCGTCGGCGGAGGAGGCGCGGGCGTAGCCCTGCCGGCGGCAACGCTCATCGACCGCCTCCGAGAGATTTCGCGCCGCGCCCGCCATGTAACGCGAGCCCCAGGCCTCCACCCGCGCCTGCTCCAGCGCGTCGAACACCGCACGCGCCTGCGGCCCGCCCCGCGAGAGCCGGGCATGCACCACCGGGTCGTGATGGCGTTCGCGGAGCGCCAGCGAGTCGGCCTCGCCGCGCACGAAGGCGGCCTCGGCGGGGGGAAGGTCGCGGCCCGGCATCGGCAGCTTGGCGTGGCCGCGCTCCAGGGATGCCCTGTCTGGACCGAAGGAGACTTCCAGCTCGTCGATGTCGCCCATGGCGCGCATCGTGGCGCCTGTCACCCGCTTGAAAGCGTCGAGCGGCGTCTCCTTGTCGCCGGTGAGACTCATGGGGTGAGGCCGATCCCCGACGCCACCACGGATTCGGGCAGCTCGCTGTCGAAGCAGCGCTGGAAGTATTCCGCCACGATCGGCCGCTCCGCCTCGTCGCACTTGTTGAGGAATGTGACGCGGAATGCGAAGCCCAGATCGTTGAAGATGCGCGTGTTCTCAGCCCAGGTGATGACGGTGCGCGGCGACATGACGGTCGAGATGTCCCCGTTCATGAAGCCCCGGCGGGTGAGTTCGGCGAGCTGGATCATCTGCTTGCCGCGTTTGAGCCCCTTTTCGTCGGAGAGCTCCGGCACCTTGGCGAGGACGATCTTCAGCTCGTCGTCCTCGGGCAGGTAGTTCAAGGTCGCCACCACGTTCCAGCGGTCCATCTGGCCCTGGTTGATCTGCTGGGTGCCGTGATAGAGGCCGGTCGTGTCGCCGAGGCCGACGGTGTTGGAGGTCGAAAACAGCCGGAAGGACGGATGCGGGCGGATGACCCGGTTCTGGTCGAGCAGCGTCATCTTGCCCTCGACCTCCAGCACGCGCTGGATGACGAACATCACGTCCGGGCGGCCGGCATCGTATTCGTCGAAGACGATCGCGGTCGCATGCTGGAGCGCCCAGGGCAGCATGCCCTCGCGGAATTCGGTGACCTGCTTGCCGTCGCGCACGACGATGGCGTCGCGACCGACCAGATCGATGCGGCTCACATGGCTGTCGAGGTTGATGCGGATGCACGGCCAGTTCAGCCGGGCAGCGACCTGCTCGATATGGGTCGATTTGCCGGTGCCGTGGTAGCCCTGGATCATCACCCGGCGGTTGTGGGCGAAGCCGGCCAGGATCACGAGCGTGGTCTGTTCGTCGAAATGGTAGGTGGGATCGACCTCGGGCACGTAGTCGTTCGGCTCCGAAAAGGCGGGCGCAATCATGTCCGTGTCGAATCCGAAGACCTCGCGCACGGATATCGTCTTGTCGGGCTCGCGGGTATGCGCGTCGCTCTGGATGCCGTGCATCGTGCTCATGCGTTCTTCCAGTCTGCTGGGTGACAGGTTACCGGGCCGGCGCTGCCGAGAGCGCATCTTGCAGGACCCGGTAGGCACGGGTTATGGATTTCATTCGTTCCTCCGACGCCGGGCAGCCGCCATTGGCATCGGGGTGGTGGTGCTTGACCAGTTCCTTATAGCGCGATTTCAGCGCAGGGAGAGTCATGTCGTCGGAAAGCGACATCGCGGCCGCCGCCTCCGCTTCCGGGCTTCCGGGCGGCCAGCGCCGCGAGGGCGGAGCGCGCTCGTGGGCTCCGGCAAAGATGTCGCAAGGGTCGCCGAAGACCGGCGGGGCGCCGAAGCCTCCGCCCAGAGGCCGCCGCCCGAACTCCATGCTGGCGCGTACCGCCGCGTCGATCTCCGCCCGGTCCATGTCGGGACAGTAGCTCCATTCGCGGTTGTAGGCGCGGACATGGTCCAGGCAGAACCAGACATAGTCATGCAACCGGTCCGGCGCGCGCGGCGCGGGGTAGGCGGCCGCTTCCGGGCAGCCGGCCCATTCGCAGCGGGCGCCGGGAGCGGGACGCTGTCGGGTGTGATAGACCATGACGGTCCGAGTATGGAAACACCGCGCCGAGGGAACAAGGGGGCCGGGCCATGCCTGTCCGCGACGATATCGCCCGCAAGCTCCGTGAGGCCTTCCGGCCGAGCCGGCTCGAGGTCATCGACGAATCGCACATGCATGTCGGCCATGTCGGCGCCCGGCCCGGGGGAGAGACGCATTTCCGCGTCGAGATCGCGGCCGGGGCCTTCCGGGGCATGAGCCGCGTGGCGCGGCAGAAGGCCGTCTATGACGTGCTTGCCGAGGAAATGGCGGGGCCGGTGCATGCGCTGTCGATCCGGGCAACCGATGGATAGTCCGCATGTCTCACGAAAGTCACGGCCTGCGTCGCGTCCAGGCGTTCGCTCCGCAAGGAGCGGGCCGAAAAGCGTAGCAGCGCTTACGCTTGAGGCCCGCGACGCCGCGCATAACGCGGCAGTTTGTTTGGTTGGCGGCGTTTGCGCCGCCGCGGGCGGACGCCTGGGCGCGACCCGAAGGGCGGCGCTGTCGGGCCGGCAGGGTGCGTCAAGCCGCTTGCCCGATGCTCGGCTCAGCGCGCCCACGCGCGTCAACGCACGATGCGCTTCGCGTCTTTCCTTCCCTGCCGGCCCGACAGCGCCGCGCAGACCATGAGTTTCGTGGGACATGCGGACTAGGCCGGTTCCGCCTCGCGGTATTCCTCTGGCCAGAGCGTCCTGACCACAGGGCTCGACCGGGAGAAAGCCATGCAGGAATCGAGGCCCGGGCCTCCCTTCATGCTTTCCCCCTCGGTCATGCCGGCCAGGCGGTGCTGGTGCTCGTGCCAGGGGCCGAGCGTCTGGTAGGCGCTCGTGCCGAGCGGATAGAGCAGCTCCAGGATGTGGGTGCAGCCGGCAGTCCTGCCGTATCGTTCCTTGACCCGGCGCATCCAGCCGGGGCCGATACGCAGCCCGACGAGCCGGGAGAAATTGCCGGCGGCGTTCCCGCAAACGGCATAGGGACTCTCCAGTGTCTCCGCCTCTGCAGCGAGGATCGTCAGGCGGTCGTCGAGAGTGAGCCGCACCCGCATCCGGTGCACCGGGACGCCCGGCTTGACTTGCCCGCGCCAGTAGTTCTCGAAAGCGTAGGTCTTCGAATCGACGAGTTCGGCCTCGAGGTCCCAGAGGCCGTCCTCGCGCAGGAAGCCCTCGCAGCGGACCTGGCGGCTGTGGAGATGGCGGCGGGTTGCGGGCGGGGATAGGGACAAGGGCAGGCGTTTCCTTCGCTGGAGGACCGGGTCGGCGGACGGGAGGCGGGTTCCGGTTCAGGCGAGCCGGCCGTGGCAATGCTTGTATTTCTTGCCGGACCCGCAGGGACAGGCCGCATTGCGGGCCACCTTGCCCCAGCTCGCGGGGTCGCCCGGATTGGGCGGGCCGCTCGGCCGGCGCAATTGCCGGGTGCCCTGCACGGCAGCGCCGTTGCCGGCGAATGCAGGCTCCGGCTCGTCATGCACCTGACGCCAGTCGCCGTCCTCTTCGGAGCGCGGCATCAGGTCGTCGGAGGGCGCGTTCAGCTGTACTTCGAGATGGGCGAGCGTTCCCGTCACCGCCTCGCGCAGCCTGGCCAGCATGGCATCGAACAGTTCGAAGGCTTCCTGCTTGTATTCGTTCAGCGGGTCCTTCTGGGCATAGGCGCGCAACCCGATGCCCTGGCGCAGATGGTCGAGCTGGAGCAGGTGCTCCTTCCAGATCTGGTCGAGAAGCTGGAGCAGGACGCTCTTCTCCGCCTGGCGCATGATGTCCGCGCCCCAGTTTGCCGCCTTCTCCGCCATGCGCCGGTCGAGCGCGCCGAGAATTCGCCGGGTGATCTCCTCGTCGGCGATGCCTTCCTCCTCGGCCCACTCGCGGGCCGGGAAGTCGATGGAAAGCACGCGGCGCAGCTCGTCCTGAAGGCCCTGCGCGTCCCATTGCTCCGGCAGCGCCTTCTCCGGGATGAAACGCTGGACGACGTCCTCGACGACCTGGTGGCGCATGTCCACGACCTCGTCATGGACATCGTCCACCTGCATCAGGTCACGGCGCTGTTCGTAAACGACCTTGCGCTGGTCGTTCATCACATCGTCGAACTTCAGCAGGTTCTTGCGAATCTCGAAATTGCGCGCCTCGACCTTCTGCTGCGCCTTCTCGAGCGCCTTGTTGATCCAGGGATGCACGATGGCTTCGCCGTCCTCGAGGCCCAGCCGGCGCAGCATCCCGTCCATGCGCTCGGAACCGAAAATGCGCATCAGGTCGTCTTCGAGCGAGACGAAGAACTTGGAGGCGCCGGGGTCGCCCTGCCGTCCCGAACGCCCGCGGAGCTGGTTGTCGATCCGGCGGCTCTCATGGCGCTCGGTGGCAAGCACATAGAGGCCGCCCGCCTCGATCACCACTTGCCTGTCCCGCGCTACCTGCTCCAGGATCGCGGCTTCCCGCTCCTCGCCCTCGGCGCGGATCAGCATCTCCGCGTTGCCTCCGAGCTGGATATCCGTGCCGCGCCCCGCCATGTTGGTGGCGATGGTCACCGCGGCCGGCTTTCCCGCTTGCGCGATAATGGCCGCTTCCTGCTCGTGGTAGCGCGCATTCAGGATCTGGTGGGCGATCTTTTCGCCTTTCAGCTGCTTGCCAAGCTCCTCCGACTTCTCGATGGAGACCGTGCCGACCAGCACGGGCTGGCGGCGCGCCACACAATCGTGGATCTGGGCCAGGATGGCGTCGTTCTTTTCCCGCGCTGTGCGATAGACCTCGTCATCGTGGTCGGCACGCACGGTCGGCAGGTTGGTGGGGACTTCTATGGCCTCGAGCCCGTAGATTTCCGCGAATTCGCCTGCTTCGGTGATCGCCGTGCCGGTCATGCCCGCGAGCTTGTCGTAGAGGCGGAAATAGTTCTGGAAGGTGATCTGCGCGAGCGTCTGGTTCTCAAGCTGGACCGGGACCCCCTCCTTGGCTTCCAGCGCCTGGTGCAACCCCTCGGAGTAACGGCGCCCTTCCATCGCGCGGCCGGTGAACTCGTCGATGATGACGACCTTGCCGTCGCGGACCATGTAGTCGACGTCGCGCTCGAACAGCGTGTGGGCGCGCAGCGACTGGTTCATATGGTGAAGCAGGGAGATGTTGTGAATGTCGTAGAGGCTCCCTTCCGTGAGGAGCCCGTGTTTGCGCAGCAGCGCCTCGCTGTGCTCCTGGCCGGCCTCGTTCAGGGAGACGCTGCGCTGCTTCTCATCCTTTTCGTAATGCTCGGGCCGGACCTCCGCCATCAATCCGTCGCAGCGCACATAGAGTTCCGACGACTGCTCGGCGGCCCCCGAAATGATGAGCGGCGTGCGCGCCTCGTCGATCAGGATCGAGTCCACCTCGTCCACGATGGCGTAGGCGAACTCGCGCTGGACCATTTCGTCGAGCGCGAACTTCATGTTGTCGCGCAGATAGTCGAAACCGAGCTCGTTGTTGGTCCCGTAGGTGACGTCGGCGGCGTATTGCTGGCGCCGCTCGCTGTCCGGCAGCCCGTGCATGATGCAGCCGACGGTAAGGCCGAGGAAGTTGTAGATGCGGCCCATCCACTCGGCGTCGCGCTGGGCGAGATAGTCGTTCACCGTGACGACATGGACGCCCCTGCCGGCCAGCGCGTTCAGGTAGACCGGCAAGGTCGCCGCGAGCGTCTTGCCCTCGCCGGTCTTCATTTCCGAGATCATTCCCTGGTGGAGCACCATGCCGCCCAGGAGCTGGACATCGAAATGACGCTGGCCGAGCGTGCGCTTGGAGGCTTCGCGCACGGTGGCGAACGCCTCGACGAGCAGGTCGTCCAGATCGGCGCCGCCCTGCACGCGCTGGCGGAATTCGTCGGTGCGGGCCCGAAGCGCGCTGTCCGACAGCGCCTCCAGTTCCGGTTCGAGCGCGTTTATCGCTGCGACCTCGGGTCGCAGGCGCTTCAGGAAGCGGTCGTTATGGGTGCCGAACAGGCGCTTGGCGACTACGCCGAGCATGAAGTGTTCCCCGAAAGATCGTGGGCCGGCCCGAAGGCGTCCCGCCCGTCACCCGAGATTTAGAAACGAGGCCCGCTGCTGTCAACGGAACGGCATCCCCGGCGACGGGCCAAGGGGAACCGATTAGACGAATTGGATGTTGTCGGCCGCGAACTTACCCTTGCGCGGGTCCCGACGCAGTTCATAGCTGATCCGCTGGCCTTCGGCCGGAGCATTGAGACCGGCGCGCTGCACTGCCGAAATATGGACGAACACATCGGCTCCGCCCTCATCGGGTTCGATGAACCCGTATCCCTTGGTCGTGTTGAACCACTTCACAGTACCGGTAGCCATACGAATCGACACTCCTTAGTCACGGCACGTCGTCTCTTCTCGGGTATTTTTCAACGTCACGCGACGTGGTCGCGACGCAATCCGCCATATTGAGGCGGAAGATTATACCACGTTTGAGTCCATGAGCGTGCGGATATCCCGCAACTCCTCCAGAATGCTCCGCAATTCCGATTCCGGTACGTCCTGCCCCGACAGGGCCCTGCGCGCGCCCTCGATCGTAAAGCGGCGTTCATGCAGCAATTCGCGAATGGCAACGATTGTCTCGACGTCCTCCGGACGGTAATAGCGCCGCCCGCCAGCCCGCTTCAGCGGCTGCAATTGTGGAAATTTGCTTTCCCAGAACCGCAGCACATGGGGTTCGAGGCCGACCTCCCGCGCGACTTCCGATATCGTGCGATAGGCGGTCGGATGCTTTTCCATGGAAACGGGCGCCTACTCCGCAGCCGCCCGGCTCGCATTGACGCGCTGCTTCAGCACTTGAGAAGCGCGGAAAGCGACCACACGGCGCGGCGGAATGGCGACTTCCTCGCCGGTGCGCGGGTTACGCCCGGTCCTCTCGCCTTTGTTCCGCAGGGCGAAAGTGCCGAAGGAAGAGATCTTGACCGTCCCTTCCGTTTCCAGCGCTTCAGCGAGTTCTTCCAGAACGGCTTCCACGAGCATCGCCGAATCGCTTCGCGAGAGGCCGATATTGCGATAGACCGCCTCGCAGAGGTCGGCGCGCGTCAGGGTGTTGCCAGTCATGGAACGGACGCTAACCCGGACGCGCGGCTCCGGTCAACGCAGGTGGGAGCGGGTTTCGAACTCACCACCGGGCGAGCGCCGCGCCCCAGGTGAAGCCGCCGCCCATGGCTTCGAGCAGCAGCATGTCGCCTTTCGCGATGCGCCCGTCCTCAACGCCGGCCGCCAGCGCCAGAGGTACCGAGGCCGCCGAGGTATTGGCGTGGCGGTCCACCGTGACGATGACCCGGTCGTCGCCGATGCCGAGCTTGCGTCCGGTGGCGCGCAGGATGCGCAGATTGGCCTGGTGCGGCACGATCCAGTCGATGGCCTCCGGCCCGAGGCCGTTGGCAGTCAGCGCCTCCTCCACCACCTGCGCGAGATTCGTGACGGCATGCTTGAAGACTTCCCGTCCCTTCATCCGCAAATGCCCGACAGTGCCGGTCGATGAAGGGCCGCCATCGACATAGAGCAGTTCGCCGTGGCGTCCGTCCGAATGCAGGTGGGTGGACAGCAGATGGCGCGGATCGTCTTCGCAGGCCTCCAGCACTACGGCCCCCGCCCCGTCCCCGAAAAGCACGCTGGTCTCGCGCTCGTTCCAGTCGAGGATCCGCGAAAAGGTCTCCGCGCCGATCACCAGCGCGGTCCGGGCCTGACCGGCGCGGATGAAATTGTCGGCCACGGCGAGCGCGTAGATGAAGCCCGAGCAGACCGCCTGGACATCGAAGGCGATGCCTTCGGTCATGCCAAGCCGGGCCTGGACCGCCGTCGCGGTCGCGGGAAAAGTACGGTCGGGCGTCGCGGTGGCGAGCACGATCAGGTCCAGCTCGCGGGCGTCCTTCCCGGCGGCCGCAAGCGCACGCCTCGACGCCTCGAGCGCGAGGTCCGACGTCTTCTCGCCGGGCGCGGCAATCCGCCGCTCCCTGATACCCGTGCGCTCGCGGATCCAGACATCCGAAGTGTCCATGCCGGCCGCAAGTTCGTCATTGGTGACGACGCGCTCCGGCAGGTAGGCGCCGACGCCCCGGAACTGCGCCCGCCGGCCGGTCAAGAGGCCGTTGCCGCAACCGGCGGCGGCATGCTCTCGAAGGCGGAGCGGACATCGTCGAGGAAACCGTGGCGCGCCATATCGACGGCGAAGCCGATCGCGTTGGCGAAGGCGAAGGCATCCGAGCCGCCGTGGGCCTTGACCACGACGCCGTTCAGCCCGACGAAAACGGCGCCGTTGTAGCGTCGCGGGTCGAAGCGGTCGCGCACCTTGTTCAAGGCCCGGCGCGCCAGCCAGAAGCCCGCCATGCCGCCGAACGAACTCTTCACCGCCCGCCGAAGGGCCGCGCCGTAAAGGCGGGCCGAACCCTCAAGCGCCTTCAGTGCGACATTGCCCGTAAAGCCGTCCGTGACCACCACATCGACGGCGCCGCCGGTAATGTCGTCTCCCTCGATGAAACCCTTGAAGTCGAAGGGCGGGCTGGAGACGGCGCGGAGCCGGGCAGCGGCGTCACGCAGCGCCGACCCGCCCTTCAACTCCTCCTGGCCGACATTCAGCAGCCCGACCGTCGGCCGCCGGCCCAGAACCGCCGATGCGAATGCGGCGCCCATGACCGCGAACTGGAAAAGGTTTTCGCCGTCGCATTCGATATTCGCGCCGAGGTCGAGCATGGCGATTTCGGCCCGCAGGGTGGGCATGATCGAGCAGATCGCCGGGCGGCCGACGCCCGGAGGCGTGCGCAGCAGAAACTTTGAGACGGCCATCAGCGCGCCGGTATTGCCGGCGGAGACAACGCCGGCGGCCTGGCCGTCCCGCACTTTCTGCACGGCGTTCCACATCGACGAGCCTTCGCCGCCGCGTATCGCTGAGGAAGGCTTGGCGTCGTCGGCAATGACCTTCTCTGCGGGGTGCAATTCGACCCGGTCGCCGAATGCCTTCAACGCCGCGAGGCCGCGTTCCATCCGTGCGGGATCGCCGTGGATCAGGAAACGCGCTTCCGGGTAGCGTTCGCCGGCCAGGGCTGCGCCCCGGAGCACGATATCAGGCGCCCGATCGCCACCCATGCCGTCGAGCGCAATGACGATGGGGTCGGGCACAGGAGCCTTAGGCGGCTTCGTCTCTGGCTGCGACGACTTCGCGGCCGCGGTAATAGCCGCACTCCGCGCAAACGTGATGCGGGCGCGTCCGTTCGCCGCAATTCGGGCATTCGATATGCGTTTCGGCGCCGAGGCGGTGATGCGAACGCCGCTTGTCGCGGCGCGACCGGCTCACCTTCTTCTTCGGAACAGCCATCGGGCATCCTCTTCCGGACATCTGGCAGCCGCGTTGTCTATACCAAAGCGGCCCGGGCGGCAACCGCTCCTTCCGGCGCCCGTCATTCGGTCGCTGCACCGGGCTCAACGCCCTCGATAGCGCCGACGAGTTCGTCCGCAACCCCCTGCATTTCGACGGCGACAGCGTCTGCGCCGACCCGGCGCAGCTCTTCGGCCCACTGGTCGTCATGGGCCCGGGCAACGATATGGAGACGGGGGAATATGTAGCGCATTTGGCCGACAATGGTCACGGCGCGCTTCGGGTCGTTGAACGCCACGACGACAGCGCTGGCGTTCTCGACGTCAGCCGCCTCCAGCACTTCGGGGCGCGCCGCATCGCCGTGGAACACCTCGAAGCCCAGCCGGCGGCCGGCGGCAATATTGTCTGCATGGACATCGATGCCGACCGGCAGCTTGCCCGCCTCGCGCAATTGCGCGGCGCATGCCCGCCCGGCCCGCCCGAAGCCGGCCACGACGACATGCCCCGAATGCGGCCCCGCGGCCTCTACGCGCTCGCCCGACTCCTGCGCGATATCGGGGAGCGCCCGGCGTCCGAAGAACGCCAGCAGCGGTGTCGCCGCCATGGACAATGTGATCGCCATGCCGAGCAATTGCGCGTCGGGCCCCTCGAGCAGCGAGCGGCCGACTGCCGCGCCCAGCAGCACGAACCCGAACTCCCCGCTGCCTGCGAGGAGCAGCCCGACATAGACCGCCCGCCCGATCGGCATCCCGAGTGCGGACCCGATCGCGGCTGCAACGGCGGTCTTGATGACCAGCAGGCCGACCACGATCGCCGCCAGCGCGCCGGCGCGCGCGATGACCCCGCCCGCGTCGATCGCCATGCCGACGGTCATGAAGAAGAGCCCGAGCAACAGGCCCCGGAAGGGCTGGATGACGGCCGCGACCTGGTGGCGGTGGCGGGTATCGGCCAGCAACATGCCGGCAAGGAAGGCGCCGAAGGCCATGGACAGTCCGGCGAGTTCGGTGGCGAGGCCGGTCGCCAGCACGATCAGCAGGGTCAGCGCGGTGAAGGTTTCGATCTGGCCGCCCTCGGAGACCGGCCCGTAGATCGGTCGCACCACCCAGCGCCCGACCGCGAGGATGCCGACCACGGCTACCAGCGCCTTCAGCACCGACCAGAAGAGCGCTTCCGCCACCGCCTCCGGCGCGCCGCCGAGCACCAGCGTCACGACGAGAAGCGGACCGACGGCGATATCCTGGACCAGCAGTACGGCGAAGGCGGACCGGCCGGCCTGGCTCGTCAGCTCGCCCCGTTCGGCGAGCAATTGCAGCACCATGGCGGTCGAGGAGAGCGTGAGCGCCGCCGCTACGACAATGGCGGCCTGCGGCGACACCCCGAGCGCCATTCCCGCTCCCGAAAACACCGCCATGGTGAGGAGGATCTGCAGCAGGCCCATTGCGAACTTGCCGCCGCCAAGCGCCCGCAGGCGGTCGAGCGGCAATTCGAGCCCGACCGTGAACAGCAGGAAGACAACGCCGAACTCGGCCAGCGCACGGGCGCTGTCGATCCGTTCGACCAGACCCAGCGCGTGCGGGCCGATGACGGCCCCGGCGCCGATATATCCGAGCACCGCCGCAAGCCCGAGGCGGCGGAATACCGGCACGGCGACGACCGCCGCCAGCAGGAAGATCAGGACGTCGGCGAGGTAGCTGGGATGGTCCATTCCGGCCCTTCCGACACCGGCCGGGCGATCAGGCTGTCGGCGGGTTCAGCCGCGCATCCCCCGGGCGGGCTTCAGCCGGACCGCTCCAGGGCGGCCATCTCGTCCTTCAGCGCGAGTTTGCGCTTCTTCAGAGTCTGTACTTTCAGATCGTCGGCGGAGGGGTCGTTTTCAAGATCGCGAAGCTCGTCGTCGAGTGCAGCATGCTGGGCCTCGAGGGCGGCCCGGCGGTCCTGCAAGTCCGTCATGCGCATCTTCCTCTTTGCTGCGATACTGCGGGCGCGCGCCGCCCGCCGGTCCAGTCCCGAGACTGGCCCATGGCGAGCGGTTTGTCACCCCGCCGGCCGCCATTTCCGGCGAAGCGAGGATGAGACGATGAAATCGATTCTGGTGCCTACCAACGACCTGGATTCCCTGGAGAGCGTGCTCACCGCCGCCGAATGCCTCCGCGGGCGCATCGACGGCTGGCTCGAGGCCGCGCATTTCCACACCGACCCCTCCGCCATCATGGCGACCGACGACAGCGGCGCTGCCTTGCCGGCGCTCGTCGAGCGGTTCGAGCGCGAGGACGACCGCCGCGCCGCCGAGGCGCGGCGCCGTTTCGAGGCCTTCGTCGAGGCCGCCGGGATCGGCGACCGGGCGGTCTGGTCCGAGAGCGAATCCGGCCTCGACAATCTCGGCAACCATGCCCGCGTGTACGATGTGGTGGTGGTAGGCCGGCCGGTGAAAGGGTCCAGCGGCCCGTCCCTCGGAACCCTCGAGACGGCGCTCTTCGACAGCGGCCAGGCGATTCTGGCGGTGCCGGCCCGGGCTCCTGCCGAGTTGGGCCGCAACATTCTGATCGCGTGGAACGGCTCCTCCGAAACCGTCCGCACCATCCGTGCCGCGCTGGACCTGCTGCGCCTTGCCGAACAGGTCACGGTGCTGACCGTTACCGGTATGACGGTGCCGGGGCCGACGGGCGAAGCGGTGGCGCGCCAGCTCGGACGCGAGGGTATCGAGGCCGGCTCGCTGGTCGTGGAGGCGGGGCTCGGGGAGAGCGGCCACAAGACCCTGGAAATCGCGGCGGAGCGCGGCGCAGACCTGCTGTTGAAGGGCGGCTATACGCGCGGCCGGTTGCGCCAGGCGCTGTTCGGCGGGCCGACCAACTACATCCTGTTCAATGCCGAACTCCCGGTGTTCATGGCGCATTGACAAGCCGGCCCGGCGTCTGCGACCATTCTTCTGCCGTCGATCTGCGCGGGAGAGTCCGGCATTGCGAGCCGGCGCCGAAGGAGCAACCGCCCCGGAAACTCTCAGGCACCCGGACCGCGCGGGGAGGCAACTCTGGAAAGCGGGCGCATACGCCCCACCGAAGATGTAACGGCTAAGCCGGATTCTTTCAGGTCGGACGGACAGAGGGGGCAGACGGGCAGGCCGCAAGGCGGGCCCGGAAGCCGGAGGGTCCGTCGATGACCGAACTGCTGAAGACACCGTTGCACGCGATGCACCTCGCCGCCGGCGCACGCATGGAGCCTTTCGTGGGCTTCGACATGCCGCTGCGCTATCCGGAGGGCAGCGTTGCCGAGCACAATCAGGCCCGCAATCGCGCGGCGCTGTTCGATGTCAGCCATATGGGCCAGTTGCGGCTGATGGGTCCGGGTGCCGACGAGGCGCTGGAGACGCTCGTGACCGGCGATATCTGCGGCCTCGGCGACGGCGCCATGCGTTACACCCTCTTCACCCTCGAGAACGGCGGCATTCTGGACGACCTGATCGTTTCCCGCGTGTCGGGCGGCCTCGGACTTGTGGTCAATGCCGGGCGCAGGAACCAGGACACGGAACATCTTCGCCGTCATCTCGGCGGCAGGGTGGATATCGTGCCGGAGCCGGACCGCGCCCTGCTGGCCCTGCAGGGGCCGGCGGCGGCGGCGGTGCTGCCGGATTTCGCCGATCTGCCGTTCATGGCCTGGCGCGAGGGCGAGGCCTGCGGCGTGCCGGCCCGCGTCTCGCGCTCGGGCTATACGGGCGAGGACGGTTTCGAGTTGTCGGTCGCCGGCGCCGACGCCGAAGCGCTCGCCGGGCGGCTGCTCGCCCATGAAGCCGTCGCCTGGGCGGGGCTCGATTCGCGCAACTCGCTGCGGCTGGAAGCGGGCCTCTGCCTCTACGGGCGGGACCTCGACGAGGATACGACGCCGCTGGAAGCCGGCCTCGGCTGGACCCTGCCGAAGCGCCGCCGCGAGGAGCGCGGCTTCCCCGGCGCGGCGCGCATTCTCGACACCCCTCCCGCCCGGCGCCGCGTCGGCGTGAGGCCCGAGGGCCGGGTCATCGCGCGCGAGGGCTCCGACCTGCTCGACGGCTCCGGAGAGCCGGTCGGCTGGGTGGCCAGCGGCGGTTTCTCGCCGGTGCTCGGCGGCCCGGTCGCCATGGGTTTCCTGCCGGTCGCGCTCACTGCGCCCGGCACGGAAATCGCCTTCGACATCCGCGGGAAGCCGCGGCCCGGTAGCGTCGTCCGCCTTCCCTTCGTTCCCCACAACTATTTCCGAGGCTGAGAAGTCAGATGGCCGTCAAGACCTACTACACGCGCGAGCATGAATGGGTGCGGATCGAGGACGGTGCTGCGATCTGCGGCATCACCGATTACGCCCAGACGCAGTTGGGCGATGTCGTCTATGTCGAACTACCGGAGGTCGGCGCCGAGATCGCCCGCGACGGCGAGGCTGCCGTGGTGGAGAGCACCAAGGCGGCGAGCGATGTCTATGCGCCGGTGACCGGCACGATCCTCGCGGTCAACGACCGGCTGGAGGAATCGCCTGACCTCGTCAACGAGTCCGCCGAAGACCAGGGCTGGTTCTTCCGCATGCAGATCGACGATGAGGGCGAGCTCGACGAGCTGATGGACGAAGAAGGCTACCAGGCCTTCATCGAGGAACTCGACTGATGCGCTACCTGCCGATCACCGACGCCGACCGCAGCGAGATGCTCCGGGCGATCGGCGCGCCGTCGGTGGAGGCTCTGTTCTCGGACGTGCCGGAGGGCGCGCTGCTGGCCGGGCCGGTGGAGCTGCCGCACCATGCCGGCGAATTCGAGGTCGAGCGGCGGCTCTCGCGGCTTGCCGC
Organism: Alphaproteobacteria bacterium bin95; assembly: GCA_002238885.1. Lineage (GTDB taxonomy): Bacteria > Pseudomonadota > Alphaproteobacteria > Bin95 > Bin95 > Bin95. The sequence goes on from MPNF01000009.1 coordinate 20,440, forward strand.
GCGGAACCGGGCGGCGGGCGCAGGCCCCTTCTTCTGCGGGGCCGGCAGCTACCGCCACCACATCCCGGCGGCTGTGGACTACCTGATACAGCGCGGCGAGTTTCTCACCTCCTATACGCCCTATCAGCCGGAAATCGCCCAGGGCACGCTGCAATACCTGTTCGAGTTTCAGACCCAGGTCTGCCTGCTGACCGGCATGGAGGTCGCCAACGCCTCCATGTACGACGGCGCGACGGCCGCGGCAGAGGCCGTGACGATGGCGAACCGCGTCACCCGGCGCTCGAAGGCCGTGGTCTCCGGCAATCTGCACCCGCATTACCGCGACACGGCGGCGACGCTCGCGCGCTTCCAGGGCTTCACCCTGGAGGCCGGCCCGCCCATGCCGGCCGGCGGCGAGGACCTGGCAAGCCGGATCGACGACGAGACCTCCTGCGTTGTCGTCCAGTATCCGGACCTGTTCGGCAATGTCGTCGACTTCTCGGACTTGGCGGAAGCCGCGCATGCGAAGGGCGCGCTGCTGGTGGTCGTCGTCACCGAGGTCGTGGCGCTCGGCGCGCTCCGGCCGCCGGGCGAGATGGGGGCCGATATCGTTGCGGCCGAGGGCCAGTCCATCGGCAATGCGATGGGCTTCGGCGGTCCGCATCTCGGCCTGTTCGCGGCCCGCACGCGCCATATGCGCCAGATGCCGGGCCGGCTTTGCGGCGAGACCGTGGATGCGGATGGCCGGCGCGGCTATGTGCTGACGCTCGCGACGCGCGAGCAGCACATCCGCCGCGAGCGCGCGACCAGCAATATCTGCACCAATTCCGGCCTCTGCTCGCTTGCCTTCACCATCCATCTGACCCTGCTGGGCGAGACCGGGCTGAAGCGCCTCGCCGCGCTCAACCATGCCGGTGCCGTCTCGCTGGCCGACCGGCTGGGCGGGCGCGTGGTCACCCCGGCCTTCTTCAACGAGTTCACCGTCCGGCTGGACGGCGATGCGGCGGAAACGGTCGAGCGGCTGGCGGGCGAAGGCATCCTTGCGGGCGTACCCGTTTCGCGCCTCTATCCGGGCGCGGGGCTCGACGACCTGCTGCTGGTCGCGGTGACCGAGACGGCGGCCGAGGAAGACCTGGCGGCCCTGGCGGAGGCATTGTCATGAGCGGTTCGTCCCACGACACGGTCTCCGGCGATCTCGGGCTCCGCATCGAGGAGCCGCTGATCTTCGAGCAGGACAGCCCCGGCGCCCTCGG
>MPNF01000010.1 GCA_002238885.1 Alphaproteobacteria bacterium bin95
TTATCGAAGCCACCATGGCCTGGTGCAAAGGCTCCTTCGCGAAAATCGCAATGAACAGGAGCCCCTGACATGCCCCCGGCCACCCGTCTCACCTATCTCTGCACGACATGCCGTTCCGACCGTGTAAAGCTCGACGCATGGTCCGCCTGGTCCGTCGAATCCCAGTCCTGGGAACTCGACTCCACCATGCAAATGGCCTTCTGCCAGGACTGCGAATGCGAAACGAGCCTTGTCCCGTCGCGCATTTTTGTGCGAGATTCCCCTCCGTGACCGGGCGCGAGTTCATAGCGGGAGTGAGAAGACTTGCACGCAGGAACGGGATCGCGGTCAGATTCGACAGGACGAGGGGCAAGGGCAGCCACGGCACCCTCTATTACGGCGACCGCCATACCGTGGTGAAGGACCGCAGGAAGCCGCTCAAGACCGGCACGCTCCACGGCATGTGCAAACAGCTCGGCATCGACCCGGACGACCTTTAGGGAGTTCCGACCATGGTAACGCGTTACAGCTACCCCATCGACCTCCACAAGGAACGCGACGACGGCTATTCGGTCACCTTCCCGGACTTCGACGAGGCCTTCACGGACGGCAACACGCTCGCCGAAGCGCTCGCGGAAGCGGCCGACTGCCTCGAGGAGGCGCTCGCGGGCCGCATCGCGCGGCGCGAGGCCATTCCGGCGCCCAGCCCGGCCAAAGGCCGACCGACCGCAGTTCCTGGCGCCGTGCTGGCCGCCAAGGTGGCGCTCTACGAGGCCCTGCGAGAGCAGCGGCTGTCCAACAGCGCCTTCGCGGTGTCGATGGGCATTCAGGAGAGCGAGGTTCGCCGCATGCTCGATCCCCGCCACACCACCAAGATCGGCAGGCTGGAAGAGGCCTTGGCCAGCTTCAGGAAGCGTCTGGTAATCACCGTGGAAGAAGCAGCTTGACCCTCAACAGGCGGCGGGTATTTCAATCTTCCCGGTAAGTCCCTCCAGCACCGTCAAAGACGGAATCGTCATCAACGCCACCAAACCTGCCGCCGCGCTCCCGACCCCATCGCCCTTCTGCGAAGGCGCCAGATTGCCCACAAGCGCCACATGGGCAATGACTGCGCCGCCTGCATCACCATCCGGCGCCGGACCGGCGACACGATCGAACCGACCACCTACGCCGGGCTCCTTGACGCCGCTCACCGCACATTCCTGAGCATCTGACCTACCGACCCCTGGGGATTCCTCACACCCCGCCCCCGCGTTATAATTTCCCTCTTCCCGCAGGGAGACGCCAATGCCCTTCCACGGCCTTCCACCTGAAATCACCTACGCCTTCGTTCCCGAGCCCACCGACACCCCAGGCCTTATCCAGATCGTCATCACGATCGAAGGCGTCCCCGGCCACATCCCGACAGAACTGCATGCAACCAACATGAACGAAGCCCTCGAGCTTTGCGACCGCTTCAACGCTCCTCTCGGCCAGAGTCGCGCCGACGCTCAGCGCATAGCCGACAGGTCCCGCGCGACAGACGCCCTCCAGGACCTCGACCCCAGCCACATCCACTAACGCTCTCCCCTGCACCTGCAGGTGATCCCGCTATCGATTCGGCCGGCGCCACACACTCCTTTTCCCCATTGATTGCGGACTCCCCGCAGGCCAGAATCTCCCTGCGGCCCGACAACCAGTGCACCAGGGAGTTCACACATCCATGGCACAATCGCTCAATCGCGCCGAGGTTATCGGTAACCTCGGACGCGATCCCGAAGTCCGTACGTTTCAGGACTCCGGCCGCGTCGCAACCATCTCAATTGCAACCTCGCAGCGCTTCAAGGACCGCTCGACCGGCGACTACACCGAACGGACAGAATGGCACCGCATCGCCACCTACCACCCGTTCTTCGTCGACCTTCTGTCCCAGCACGGCAAGAAGGGCCGCCGCGTCTTCGTCTCCGGGCGACTGCAGACGCGGAAATGGACAGACCGCAACGGCACGGACCACTACTCCACCGAAATCGTCATACCACCGGGCGGCCAGCTTCTCTTCCTGGACCGACGCGACGACACCGCCCCCCAGGGAGCCGATCCGGCCGCGCCTCCGCCGCCGGACTCTCCCCCAACCGAAGAGCTCATCAACGACGAGAGCCTCCAGGGCTGACCCGCCCAACCCCGTTATCGGCCGGCGCTCTCCAGAGCGCCGGCCTTCTTTTTGCCGCCAGCGCCCAAGCCGAAGCAAAGCCCCAGTCTCTGCAACCGTCCCCTTCCAGGAGCATCGCCATGATCCGGTTCGTCCAGGGCAACATCTTCGATTCCGGCTGCGAGGCCCTCGTCAATCCCGTCAACTGCGTCGGCGTCATGGGCAAGGGCCTGGCGCTCCAGTTCAAGCGCCGCTTCCCCGCCAACTTCACATCCTATGCCGCCGCATGCCGCCGCCGCGATCTCGCCCCCGGCCGCCTGCACGTCTTCGACGCCGGCGCTCCCCGCCTCATCGTCAACTTCCCGACGAAACGCCACTGGCGCGACGCCAGCCGCCTCGACGACGTAACCCAAGGCCTCCACGCCCTAGCCGGCGCCATCGCTACAAACACCATCCGCTCGATTGCGATCCCCCCGCTCGGCTGCGGCCTCGGCGGGCTGCCCTGGCCCGACGTCCGCCAACTGATCCTCCACCATCTCTCCACGCTAGACGGCGTGGATGTCGTCATCCACGGTCCCGCCCCCGAGTAGAGCCCGGCACTTCTCCAGCCATCTTTCCCCAACACCGCTTCCGCTCTACATTCCATCCCGACAACCGAAAGGAGCGTCCACCATGCGCGCCTATACAGCTGTCATCCAGCGATGCCCCGATACCGGCGTCTACATCGGTCATGTCCCCGGCATCCCCGGCGCTCACTCTCAAGGCAACTCTCTCGACGAAATCAACGCAGAAGTCCTCGCCCTGATCTTCGAAGACGATGAACCCACCATCCAGGCAGAATTCGTCGGCATACAGACAGTTCTCGCCCTTGAGCACAACTGCCTCGCGAGCGACGCCACCGCGACGGTGAGGTAGCCGGACAATGAAGCAAACAGCCGTGCGACTGCCCGAGGTAACCCACAACCGCCTGCGCGCCCTTGCCGCCCGCTCGGGCCGCACCGCCGCCTTCTACATTCGCGAAGCCCTCGAACGTCATCTGGAGGACCTCGAGGACCTGCACACCGCCGAGAACGCCGCTGCGGAGCACCGAAATTCCGGCGACCGGACTCTCACGCTCGACGAATTGGACGCCTACCTTGGCGTGGAAGATTGAAATCGCGGAGCGCGCGGCCAGGCAAATCAAGAAGCTCAATCCACCCGACTCGGCCCGGATCCGCACCTATCTGCGAAACCGGTTGTCTCAACTCGATCATCCGCGACAGGCCGGCGCCACGCTGCAGGGTTCCACTCTCGGCCGCTACTGGCGCTATCGCGTCGGCGACTACCGCATCCTGTGCGAACTCCACGACGACGAACAACGTGTACTAGTCGTCCAGATCGGCCATCGCCGCTCGATCTACCGCCACCAATAGCTTCCCGGCCCTCTCCTGTCGCACGACTGCGCCCACTCGTCATTTGCCACTCAGCCCACCTGCAGCCGTTCTTGCACCTGAAGGTGGAACTGGCGGGTCGTACAATCTCGCCGCGCACTCCCCTTCAACCGCGTCTCGCTCTTTCTGTTTCCCTACCGGTTTCCGCTCCCCACATCCGCTCTCCCGCGAACAAGTTTAAGGAAAGCCCCGTTTCTGCAACCGCCCGGAATACCGGGCCAGCAGAAGAAAGGGCTGCCATGTATATCGACACCATCGACGTCGACCGCGCCTCCGCGTCGTCGGATCGCGAACCCCTCAACGCTCCGGAGCTCCTCGCAGAGATCGGCATGTCCTCTCGCGAGATCCGCGACGTCCTTCCTCCGCTCTGGATCGGCCCCGCCGACAACATCCGTCCAGAGTTTGAGTAAAGCTTTCGCTTTTTCGAACCGAACGACGATCGGGCCGGAGGGTCCGGTCGGTCGGTTCTCTTTCAGCCATCGTCAAACAGAGGAGGCCAACATGGCTTTCGGATTGAACCGCGTCGAACTCATCGGGCGCCTCGGCGCTGACGCCGAAATCGTCACCCTCTCCAACGGCACCAGGATCGCCAAGCTCCGCGTCGCCACCGACGAGAGCTACGTCTCGAAGCAGTCGGGCGAGCGCGTCGACGCCCAGGAGTGGCACCAGGTCGTCACCTTCCAGCAGGGCCTCGTCGCCATGTTCGAGAAGCACGGTCGCAAGGGCCGGCTCGTCTTCGTCGAAGGCAAGCTGCAGACCCGCCGGTGGCGCAAGGAAGGCGAGGAGACCGACCGCTTCTCCACCGAGATCATGGTCATCCCGGGCAGCCAGGTGTCGTTCCTCGACAAACCCGGCACCGCCGCCGCAGGCGCCTCGGCCGACCCCACGCCGGCACCGGCCTCGGACGATCTCCCGTCGCTCGACGAATCCTACCCCATGGCCGCCTGACCGCGACCACCCTCTCCGATCCTCCCCCGACAGGGCCGTCGCTTCACAGCGGCGGCCCTTTTTTTGCTCCGACTCCCCGGCCTCACTCACCTACCTCCACAACAGCGTGCCAGCGTAGAAAAGCCTTGGTCCGACGCAACCTACACTCGCAGAGGATACCGCCATGGACCTGCCCGCTACCTTGACTCGCGCCACACCGCGCCCCAACCTCTCGTTATGAATTGGCACGTGGAGTTGGCCGACGAATTTGCTCCAGAATTCGAAATGCTCGCGAACCCGGTCAAGGTGTCCATAGTCGCAATGACGGAAATTCTTCAAGAACGCGGGCCCCATGTCGGGCGACCTCACGTCGACACACTCAGCGGCTCTCGACACGCCAACATGAAGGAAATGCGTTTCAACGCCGCCGACGGCGCATGGAGGATCGCCTTCGCCTTCGACCCTTCACGCAGCGCAATTCTTCTCGTTGCCGCCGACAAGTCCGGCCTTTCAAGCAGACGCTTCTACCGCGAACTCATTCGAAAGGCTGACGAGCGCTTTGACCGCCACCTTGCCCGGCTCGCCACCAAGGGAACCAGCTGATGCCGAACACCCTCCAGGACTTCATCGACAACCTCGACGAAACCGACCGCCAGAAAGTCGATAGACTCAAAGCGCAATTTCTGGCGGACGAGACGGCATACCAGCACCGTCACGCTGCTCCTACCCCGAACATCTCCACGTCTGGGTCTCCCCTCGCCGCGAGTCCTTCCAAGCGCCAATAGGCTGCCAAACTCACCGAAAGGCAACCGCGCATCCCGCATCTCCAGCCGCAACCGCGCTTTCAACCGCCTCCTCAAGCAAGCGAAATCCCGATTCCCTTCGATGACTCAACTGCCGGCGCGCAGCAGTGCCGGCAATTTTTTTGTTCCCCCCTCCGGGCATGTACCGAGACCAGAAAAGCGCCTCGGCTGCAAACCGAAACCCGGAGGCAGCCATGCGCGCTATCGTTCCCTTCATCGGCCATCAACCGTCCGTCCCCACCATCCCGCCATGCGACTTCGACAGCGAGCTCCTCCGCGCCACCAGCTCACCGGACGCCTCCGCTCCCTCTTTCGGACGCCGGCCGAAACCCACCTTCCGCTACATCCTTTACCCGCGCCGGCGCTGCCCGCGTTTCCCCAACTTCCTCGCCGGACTCCGTTACCGCACGCTCGACGCCATCGACTTCATCTCGCGCTTCTACGTGCGGTTCTGCGTCCTCATCGTCACGGTCGCCCTCGCCATCTACCTCGGAACGGTGATCTCCATGCTCACCCGTGCCGAGCCGCTACCGCCTCTTCCGTCACCCAGCTGCCCCGCCTCCAACTCACCGGCCACTACCTCTCTTGCCGTCACGCGGGGTTTCAAGTTTTAGGGAAGCTTGCGCTTTTTCGAACTGAACGATGATCGGGTCGGACGATCCGGTCGCTCGGTTCTCTTTCAGCCATCGTCAAACAGAGGAGGCCATAATGGCTTTCGGATTGAACCGCGTCGAACTCATCGGGCGCCTCGGCGCCGACGCCGAAATCGTCACCCTCACCAACGGCACCAAGATCGCCAAGCTGCGCGTCGCCACCGACGAGAGCTACGTCTCGAAGCAGTCGGGCGAGCGCGTCGACTCCCAGGAGTGGCACCAGGTCGTCACCTTCCAGCAGGGTCTCGTCTCGATGTTCGAGAAGCACGGTCGCAAGGGCCGGCTCGTCTTCGTCGAGGGCACGCTCAAGACCCGCCGGTGGCGCAAGGAAGGCGAGCAGACCGACCGCTTCGCCACCGAGATCATGGTCATCCCGGGCAGCCAGGTGTCCTTCCTCGACAAGCCCGGCGGCGCACCGCAGCCCGCGGCCCAACCGGCCCCGGCGCCCGAGCCCACCGGCCTCAACGACAGCGATCCCGTTCCCTTCTGATCGCTGCCATACCGATCGTTCCTCCCTCCCCACTCGGGCCGCCGCTTCACCGCGGCGGCCCTTTTTTTGCTCCCATCCCCGGTCCCGTTCACCTCCCCGGAGTTTCAGCAAAGCCGCTTTCGGGTGAACCAACCTCCGGGGAATCACCGCCATGCCCGCCTGCGCCAATCGTTTCTTTTTCATCCTCGCCATCCTCGGCATCCCCTACGCGGTCGCGGCCACGTTCCTGCTCGAACCGCTCGTCCTCTCGGACCGGATTCACATCTCGCTCGCTCTCGCTGCGATCGCCGCCCCCACCGTCTTCGGCGCCTTCGGCACGCTCCTCGCAACACCGCGCCGGTGAGCACCTTCGTCTCGAAAGAACAGCAAAGCTTCGCTTTGGTAACTCAACCCTGGGAGGTTCCCATGTCCGGTTCGTACATCCTCGCCTACACACGCCCGGCAACCGAATCCAGGCCCGCCCGGTCCGGTTCCAGCCGCTATGACACCCTCTTCTGGGCGTATGAGGACATCCTCTACAGCTACGCCGAGTACCCCGCGCCCGGCGAGGTCAACCACATATATCGGGCGTCCCCCGACGGCCGCCCCGCGGGTGAACCCCTCCTCACCGTCCACTTCAACGAGGACGGCTCCCGCGAGGAATCCGGCCCCCTCGCGCTGCCCCGGCGCACTGAGACCAGCCCTTCCTGCCCGGGCTGCTCGTCCGAGACCGGCATCTGCTTCCACCGCTACTCGCCGGCGCTGACCCACATCCACCGCGGCGGCCGCATCATCGGCGAGATCGCCACCTTCGCGGACGAAGGCGCCCCGGACGGACCGCTCTATTCCGTCCTCATCCTGACCGACCCGTGCGCCCGGTTCCGGGTCTCATCCCCCTCGGAGCTGCTGCCCCGCGTGGTCGAACACGTGAATTCCAGTCCGCGCTTCCTCTACGAGAGGCTCGCCGCGTGACCCCACTCGCGGACACCCATCCGCGTTTCATCTGACACCAAGGGCCGGCGTGTTTCAGCGCCGGCCCTTTTTTTGCTCCGCGTACCGGTCACATTTCACCGTTCGCTTCACACCGATTGTGAGATTATTGCTACTTTGCTCTCTACCTCTTCAGTTCGACCGCCCGCTCATGTCATCTCTACCCCGTGCGCCTCTCCCCTGCCTCCCCTGCCGCCGCATTTGCCAATGCATCCTGCACTTCATCCTCATCCACATCGAGGCCTCGTCGACGACAGATTTCTGCTATCTGCCCGACCATCAACCCCCGCTCATGCCCTTCCGAAAGTGCCACTACCAAACGCTCCAACGCCTCACTCACCATGATCGTCCTGGGCTTTTCCTTCCCAAGATCATCGACGATACCTTCGAAGTCGATACCTGCCTCCTGAACCGTTCTTCTCCTGTTACGACGAGCTTTTTGCGCATTTTTCACCATTTGATTTCTCCCCCGATTCCCTTCATCCGTTTCGTGGGTCATCGACTTCCTATATCCCCTTCCAGTTTTCAGATCGCAACCCCTTGCTCCCCTCTCCATCCTCCATCATTATGCCTCCCACCACATCATCCGATAGCGAACACCCCCATGATACGTCCCGGTAACAAGCATTCTGGCTGTCATACTCTTGCACATGGATGTGTTTCGAAACACTTCACGCCAAGTAACGCTTTATCGCACCGAACTTTTTTTCGCCAAACTCCCTCAAACGAAATGGGTGCATTTCGCAATTTCGACCGTAAAGAAGACGCCTCATGAAGCCCGCTCGCAAGTTCCAACCCCGCAAGACTGGATCACGCCCCGCCTCCAGGAAGCGCCAGTACGTCTATCTCGACGAAGAGGAACTGCGATCCCTCAGGATCACCGCAGCCGAACTCGGCATCTCCATAAGCCACGCGATCCAGCAGGCCATCCGCGCTTTCTGCATCGATCACCACCACCGCAAGGTCGAGCGCTGAGACGCCTGGCATGGTCGGAACCCTCGCAAGAATCTCCAGCGCCAAGGAAGCAGCGGACTACTACATCGAATCGCAGGCCTCTCACCGGCCGCCCGGAGAATACTACCTCGCCGGCGAGGAGCCCGACGGCGTGTGGTACAACCCGCACGGACTGTTCGGCCTGGAGGACGGGCGGCGGGTCGATGCAAACGCTTTCCACCGGCTTCACCAGGGCTACGCGCCATTCAATCCAAACGACGAGAACGACAACGGAGAGCCGCTGAAGCTCACAAGAAACGCCGGCAGCGAAACCCGCACTGCCGCATTCGATCTCACCTTCGGCGCGGACAAGTCCGTCTCCACCCTCTGGGCAATGACCCATGGCGAAGACGACCATATCCATAACGAGCTCGCCCGAGCCCATGACGACGCCGTCCGTACAGCGCTCGACCTCATCATCAATAAGTACTGCGCATGGACCAGACGAAGAGGAGAGGACGGAACCCTCGAAGCGATGCGCGCCAAGATCATGGCCGCCACCTTCCAGCACCAGTCTTCACGCGATAACGAACCACACCTCCATACTCACTGTGTCATCTTCAACGCCGCCCTCGCTGACGACGGCAAGTGGCGATCCCTACACGCCAAACCCCTATATGACTGGTACAGGACCGCCGGATCCATCTACCGCCTGGCGCTCGCATACAACATCACCCAACGCTTCGGCTTCGCCGTCGAACGCCACGGCCGCGACAACGCGTTCTTCCGCATTTGCGGCGTACCCCAGGATCTCCAGAAACACTGGTCGAGCCGGAGCAACACCATCACCGAGGCCGCAAGGGCAATGGGATTTTCAACCGGCGACAACCGCGCGGCCGCCGAGAAGATCGTAAAACGCACCCGGGCAAGCAAGGAACAGAGCCTCGATCCGGTCGGACGGTCGCTCCTCTGGGACCTCCAACGCGCACGGTTCGTCGAGGATGTCACCACCGTCCTCGACAGCATTCCACGCCACAGCATAACGGACGAGGACGAAGCTGAAGTCCGCAAGCGTCTCGAAGAAATTCCAAACGACCTCACGGAAAATGAAGCCGTCTGGCACATGACCGATCTGATGCAGCGAATTGCTCACATCATGCCCGGCATGCTGGCGCCCGAGAATATCGAAGCCATGACATCGCAGGTCATCGAACGCTCCGACGTGGTCGAACTCGACCGCTGGGGCGAGGGACCGGACGTCAAGGCCAACATGCTCCAGACACGCGTCTTCACCGCCAAAGCGCATCTCGATCGGGAACGGGATATCGGGCGCCTCGGTCAGTCGCTTGCCGTCCAGCCAGCGCAATCCATCCCCTCCGAGTTCGTCGACACGCACCTCGAGACCATGACCGAAAAGGGGGAGCCTCTCAGCGCCGAGCAGGCAAATGCGGTCCGCGCCGCAACCGTCGGCAAACGCAACCTCATCATCGAAGGTGCAGCCGGTTCCGGTAAGACCACCACCCTCACTCCCATCGCGGACATCTACCGGAAGGCGGGCTGGACGGTCTACGGCACGGCCCAGGCCTGGCGGAACGCCAAAGAGCTCGGGGCGGCTGCGCATATCCAGGCCTGGTGCGTGATGAAGCTCCTCAACATGTACAAGCAACAGAAACTCGAACTCGATGAGAAGTCCCTCATCATCGTCGACGAGGCCGGCCAATTGCAGGTCGAGCATACGGCGCAGCTCCTCGAAATCGCCGAGAAGACCGGCGCCAGCATCATCTGGTCCGGCGATACCAGGCAGCAGCAACCCATCGGCGCCGGACCCGGATTGAGACTGCTGCGCAACGAGATCGGCAGCACACTCGTAACCCAGATCCGCCGCCAGCGCGCAGATGCCGAGGACGTCCTGGTCCACGCGCAGGGCATCACGCCTGCCGAAGCGCGCGAGCGCCTGGCGACAATGAGCCATGCCGAACGGCAGGAACTCGTCCGGCAATACCGGGCCGACGCCGATGCTCCGCGGTTCGTTCCCTGGCAGATCACGGCTTCATCGAACCTTCGCGACGGCTTCGCCGACAACCGCGAAGAAGCCACCGAAAGCGTCGCGAAAAGCATCGCCGCCTACCACGAGCGGGACCGGTTTCATCTCGGCCACAATCTCGAAAGGACCCTGAAACAACTCGTCGAAGACTGGGACAAACACCGCCGGAAATCTCCCGATCGGTCCACCCTCGTCATCGCCCGCACACATGACGAAATCGGTACGCTGTCTCCGTGCCTACGCCACCTGGCCCTCACGGACGAGCAGCGCGCGGCGGAAGTCACCATCACCGTCGCCGGCGACAACTCCGACACGCGGCACAACAATCCCCGCAACATCCTCGTCGCACCTGGCGACCGCCTCGTCATCCGGACCCCCTGCCGCGACCTCGGCCTCGATACCGGCAACCTTGTCACCGTCGAGACCATCGAGACTCCCACCGACGGAACCGGGCAGCCCTTCAGGAACAAGCGCGGCCAGGTCCGGCACATCATCACGGCACGCAGAGACGACGGAAAGACATTCACCTTCGACCCCGACGACATCCGCGACTGGAACCCCGATCAAGGCCGCCACGGACTGCCGCGGCTCGACTACGGATACGCACTCACCTTCTCGTCCGCCCAGGGCGCGACCGTCGACCACGCCTATGTCCTCGCCGACGATCGGCCGGCGCTGGAGACGGTTTATCCGAGCCTCACCAGACACCGGGACCGCCTCGACGTCTACGTGAATGCCGAGCCGCTTCGGATGACGGTCGCGGATGAACGCCCAGAATATGAGCACCAGCGCGACGTCACCGACCAGGACCTGCGGGACCACCTCGCCAAACTCTGGTCGCGGTCCGATCCGAAAAAGGCCGCGCGCGACTTCATCCTTCCTCCGGACGAACGCGCCACCGCTATGGAACCGCCGCCGCCGCCAGACCCCGCGATTCCGACGCGCCATGAACCGAAAGGCTACTACAAGCGCATGGTCCGGCCACGTCCTCCCGGAGGACTGTCAGCCGTCAACTGGCTCCGGGCCAACCGCTCGCCGGACGGCGAAACGCCCTTCCTCGACGAGCTGATCCGAACGGTCGAACAGGACAACGTGGACCGCAACCACGTGGCTTCCTACCAGCAACTCTCAGACACCATCGAAGGCATCAAGGAGAGCTACCGCGCTGTCACGGAACGCGAGGGTCTCACCGAAAAGGCCGAAGCCCTGCGCGGTCCGACCTATCTCGAAACGCTCCGAACGCACCGCTCCCTCCTCGACCGAGCCCGTCAGGCGCTCCGGCGGATCGTCAAGCGCCACCAGCACCGCAAGGCCGCGGACCGCGCCGGCATCACGCGCGAAGGCCTCGTCGACTGGATCCACGACTACGCCGACCGGCAACGGGAATTCAACGCAGCAGCCGCCACGCCGCACCCATCCCGGAGCGAACACCTCAAGGAACTCGAAGCCCAGTGGCGCGCCGTCGCCGACCAGGCCCGCCGGCGCGACATCCTGCCGGTGCATGTCGCGGGCTGGCGCACTGCCGTCGACCGTATCTCCGAAGCAATCCAGAAACGCACCATCCCGGAAGCATCCCAGCGCACTTTCAATTCGATCCTCCAGGACCAGCGGACCGCATACAGATACGACCGCCAGGCGCGCAACCTCATCCGGCTCATCGGCGAAACACACAAAGATGCGAACGCTCTCTTCGCCGCCACACAGGGACCCCACGACCCCGACATCGACTGGACCGGCATCCGCGAACGCAAGGACGCCCTGCAGAAGGTCGTCGACCATCTCCCGCCTGCAGACGAATTCGACCCCTACCTGGCCCACTACGACGCCCGGGCGAACAGCGCACTCGGCGATACCATGGTAGCGCGCCTCGAAAGGAACCTCCGCGCCGCATACCGCCACCAGATCGAGCTCCCGGCCGCGGAGCTCTTCGAGATCACGACCGAAACCGTCGAACTGCGCAACCATCTGCGCCGGACCATGAGGGAAGGCGGGCTCCCGGCCCTCTACGAAAACGCCCACCTCGACAAGCTCCGCGAGACCGGCCGAAAACTCGGCCAGGCCCTCGGCGCCGGGTCCGGCGCCTTCGATTCCGAGCTCGAACGGCACGAAACGAATTTCGCAGCAGTGGAGGGGCTCGCAGCCGATACCCTCGCCGCGATCTCGACGATCGACAGGCGCCTGGACGAGAATGCCGCCGGCGCCGCAAGAGAGCTCATTCGTCTTCGCGACGAAGCCCGCCGCTTCCGCGACACGACCTTCCCGGACGATCGCGTTCGAGCCGCCCGCCTGACCGTCGATTTCGAAGACGCTCTGGCGGCCCTCGAACGCCAGCTCGCCGCGCTGCCGCCGGCACACCGCATCGATGCCGTCCTGGGCGACATCGAAGCCGATCTCTCCGTCTCCTCGCTCCGGACCGAACTCGGCGCACTCCACGCGCATCTGCGCCTCACCAACCGCGCGCTTTCAGGCGGGGACGGCGCATCTCTACCCGAGCGCCTGGCTGCCATCGTCAAGGAGACCCGACAGGAAAGCGCCGCGTCCCCGGGCCCGGACAAGTCGCAGACAACCGAAAAAGCCGCAGAGACCGGACGCGAACTTACGCCCGATCGCCGGCAGGCAGAAAAGAAGACGGAGGAAGAGGACCGCAGCGTCTCCCGGGAAGAAGGCGGCGGTATGTCGGTCCTATAACAGGCGACCCACGAACGAAAAATCCGCGCCAGATATCCCGACCGCCCAGCCGAACAGCAGACAGACCGCCAGCCCGGCCGCCCAGATCCCGCGCTCGCGCCATCGCATCGCGTTGCGAAGCCGGGACAGCTCCTTGCCGAAGTCGGCCCGGAACGCCCTCACGTCATTCGACTCCGCACCTTCGACCGGACCGGCGCGCTCCTGGCGCAAACGCTCAACCCGCTGGACAAATTCCGAGTTCTCGCCCCCGGCGCCGAAGACACTCCCCAGTTCGACGATGCCGCCGCCGATCAGGACCGCGACCGTCTTTCTGCTCGGGGTCTCCGTGCCCCGCAGCATTTTCTCCGCGAGCGCAACCGCCTCGCCAACGCTCGCCGCCACGACGCCGACCCTCGCCCCGAGCGTCCCCGTCCCGCCAAGCGCCTCGTCGATTGTCGGCAACTTGCCCTCCTCGTGCTGAGAGGCCCGCTGGAGCAGCTCTTCCGCCGTCTTCAGGACGGGAAATATCGACATGAGTTCACTGTTCTCGATCGTATCGTGGCCTGCCTTCTCGGAAAGCCCGGTCAACACCCCTCCCAACAGCCGCAGCGCTTCGGCCGGACCGCGCCAGGCAGCAGCAACCTGCTCCCGACCTTCCGAGCACACTGCGGAATCGATCAGATACTTGACCGCCCGGAACTTCCCCTCAATCTTTGCTTCCGTCTGCAGGAGCAGCTTGCCAAGGGTTCGTTCAGCCTTCTTTTCCGAATCCTCCCAGATCTTTCCCAGAAGCTCGACGACCCGATCCGCATGACGATCGATAGGCCCCCAGTCGCGATCCTTGTCGGTATCATCCCCCGCATGCCCTGCATCCGCACCGGCCGCTTCATTCCCGGGAGCTGCCTCCGCGACGACGACTGAGTCCTCCCCGTTCCCGAGAGCCGCCGCTTCGTGTTCCAACACATCTCCAAGATCGCCCGGGACGACCAGTCCATCGCGTCCCGTCCCTACCACTTCAGACATTCCGCCCATCTCCAAATGCCAGTGATTTCCCCTTTCTTGGAATCTTACTTGCTATCCCTTCCACCTGCCACAACAACTCCGCCTTGCAGCCACACATAAGGTGGCCCGATCGAATTCATAATTGTCCTCACTTTGATCTCTCCCAACCGTAAATTCCTTCGACTTTTATCCTCCCCATAAAGCAGCTTCATCGGTCGCTCGCCAACGTCCGTAAATCCCCGAAAGCCCGAAACAGGAGTCAGAGAAAAGCAGTCTTTCGGCGAATTCCCTTGCCCCGTGACAAGGAGGAAACGCCATGCTCCATCGCATCAAGGGCCGGGCCACCAAATGCGGCCCCTCCGCCATCAGCGCCATAGCCGGCATCCACACGCACGACGCCGCAGCCATCATCAGGCGGCTCTTCGACCGCCCAAACGTCAACGGCGTCTACATGGACGAGCTCGCCGCCGCCCTGATCGAACTCGGCTGGCACCCCGAATATGCGCTTCGGCACCGTAACCTGCACAATCGCCGCCACGCCCGCCGGCAGGACACCTACGACAGCATCTTCGCCGACGTGCCCTCCGAGACCCGTTCAGTCACCATCGGGCGGGTTCTCGACGTCTGGCCCTCCGGCACCTGGGCCATCGCCACAACCACCCACCTCATCGCCTACAGCGACACCTTCGTTGCCGACAGCGGTTCGTGGTTCTCCCGCAAACCGGAACGCTGGATCCGCGCCAACCCGAGACATGACCGCGTCGCCCGCCGGCGCCTCGAGGAAGCGGTCCGCTTCTCGCCTCCGCCGCCCGACCGGAGCTGACCTTCAGACCGGACCCCGACAAACCGTCAAGCTGCCCACCGCCCCATCCCGGACAAAGCAGAACCATGCCCCAGATCATCACGACCACCGTCTTCACCATCGACGAACTCTCCGACGCCGCCAGGGAAAAGGCCCGCTCCTGGTATCGCGAGGAGGGCCTCTTCGACGAATGGTACGACTACATATACGACGACTTCCAGACCATCTGCCGGATCGTCGGCATCACGCTGCGTACCAGTCCCATCCGTCTCTACGGGGGAGGAACCCGGGACAAGCCCCATATATGGTTTCGCGGGTTCTGGTCGCAGGGAGATGGCGCCTGCTACGAGGGCCAATACAGCCACACCCGCGGCGCGGCGAAGGCCCTCCGAGCCCATGCGCCCAAGGACACCGAACTCCACTCCATCGTGGACGCCCTGCAGGACGCCCAGCGTCGCAACATATGGCAGCTCCACGCAACCTTCCGCCGTATCGGCCTCTACTCCCACGCCAACAGCATGGAAATCGCCGTCGAACGCGACAGCCCTACCTGGCAGCCCATCGCGGACGGCACCGACGACACCACCGTCGAAGCGCTCCGCAACCTGGCCCACTGGCTCTACCGCCAACTCCGGGACGCCTACGAAGCCGAAACCTCGGACTGCGCCGTCGACGAAGCCCTCGCCGTCAACGAATACACGTTCACCAAAGACGGCAAGCGATTTGGCTGACCGCCCCGCCACGCTGGAAAGGAAACTCGGCCATGACCGGCACCCCCAGACGCCAGATGGTTCTCCGGATGACCGTCGACCACGCCGACGCGAAGCCCTTCACCACCATCCGGGACGCCGACGACTTCGCCGATTGCGAGCTTCGCGGCTTCCACTTCAACACCGTCATTATCGGCGGCCGCATCGTCCTGTTCAAACGGAACGGCGGCTACTTCTTCTCGATCGGACTCGAGCCGCCCCTTCCTCCAACAGGCGCTGAGCGGTCCTGACCGCATCCCGCTCCATCCCCACACCGAAGCCTTGAGGCAACCAATGCAAACCTCCGCCAGCCCCACCTTCGCCGAACGACACCTCACCCCCGAAAAACGCCTCGAAATCGCAGACGCCGTCGCCGCCCGGTTCCAGCACGAAGGTTCCTGGCAGCAGGGCGAATGGTGCTCCTGCGTCAACGATATCTGGGGCTACATGTCGATTCCCGAACTATCCCGGTGGCAGGACCAGGACGCCAACTGCTTCTGTCTCGGCGGCGCCATACGCATCGAGACCCAGCGCGCAATCCCCGAGATCAAGGACATCTACTCCGCCGGCGGCTGCGACGAGGCCATGGCCCGACTCTACGCCAGCGTCGCCGACATCCAGGTCGTCACTCCCGCCGAGCCCGGACCGCACGGCGATCCCGCTCTCGACGCCATAGTCCGATGGAACGACACGCCCGGCCGCACCATCGATCATGTCCGCCGCCTCACCGCAGACGTTGTCACCCGCTGCAAGGCCGATATTCCGATCGACCTTACCGGCCGGCGCATATTCACCTCGGACCTCTCCCAGGGCGGCCTCGTCATCGAGACCAGCCGCGGCGTCGAGCTCAAGATCAAATGGGACCATCTCGACAAACCCACCTGGTGGGACATCGACGAGTTCGAAGACGGCCAGGCTCTTCTTCTGCAGATCGGCGCCGACACCCTGGTCCGTCTCGACCGCCGCAGCGTACTCACCGCCCCGAACCTCTCGGTCCGCTCCCACGATGACCGGCAACCCCCAATCTGCTAGGATACCGACATGAGTCCTGAACTGATCGCGATCGTAGCCGTCGGCGTGGCATTGGCGGGCCTGGTGCTGCGAAGCCAACACGGCTTGGACAAGCGCGTGAACGGCGTCGACAAACGCCTGGACGAACTTCGCGGCGAGATGCGTCACGACATGGGCGAGCTTCGCGGCGAGATGCGTCACGACATCAGTCAGTTGCGTCACGACATGGGCGAGATGCGCCGAGATATAAACTCCCGCTTGGACAGCTTCGACGAACGGCTGCGCGGGGTCGAGACAGGCTTGGCAGAGGTCAACGGCCATCTCGGGCGCATCACGCGCTGGAACGAGCCGCCGCTCGCTCCGGAGGTCGGCGCCGACGAGTAACGGCCCGCACGTCCAGCTGCTCCGGCGGCTGCACTTCTGCATCGCACCATTCAGCGCATTTCGTGCATCAGCCACGACGCCGACGACGATGATGTTCGCGACGAGCACGAAGCTTGCCGCGCCCTCATTCGCCGCCGCACACGACAAGGCCTGCGGCTTCTGGTCGAGACCGCCCAGTCCCGGCAGGCCGAAGGACCCTGCGAAGTCTCTGTTGCCCTTACCCTCAACGGCGTCGCAGTCCAGGTCCACCGCACCGATCCCGACACCGGGCGACAGCAGGTTCGGCAGGTGATCAGGGAAGACTCCGGCCCCGCCTCCATGTAGTTTCGTTTTCGAAAGGAGCCAGCCTCCTCATGCAAGCATTGAAACAGGATCGCCGCGCCGATTATCGCGACGTGCTGAATGCGCCTGCGCACATGGTGGCCGAGGTGATCGAAGGCGTGCTGCACACGCAACCCCGGCCCGCCATGCCCCACGCCTGGGCAAGCTCCGGTCTGAGCGCGCGGATCAATCCGCCGTTCAACTACGGCGACGGAGGCCCGGGCGGCTGGTGGATCGTCTTCGAGCCCGAACTGCATCTGGGCGAGGACATCCTCGTGCCCGATCTGGCCGGGTGGCGCCGGGAGCGGATGCCGGACTATCCCGACACCGCCTACGTGACCCTCGCGCCAGATTGGGCATGCGAGGTGCTTTCCCCCGGAACCCGCAAGCTCGACTTGTATGAGAAGCGCCCGATCTACGCCCGGGAAGGCGTCGCCCATCTCTGGTTCGTCGATCCCCTCGCCCGCGGTCTGGAAGCCTTCGAGCTCCGGGACGGCCAGTGGGTGCTGATCGCATCGCTCAAGGACGACGACACGGTAAGCGTTCCTCCCTTTGAGGCGATTGCATTCAACCTCGCCGACCTGTCGCCGGACAGTCCGGCAGCCCCTTGAATCATCCCTATCATGACTCGATGACCATCAAGTCTGAAACTGATAGGGTTTCCACATGAGCCCGGAAATGATCGCGATTCCCGCTGTCGGCGTTACCTTGGCCGGATTCATCCTGAACGGCCTACGCGGCGTCAACACCCGCCTCGACAGTTTCGACTCCCGCCTGCGCGCCGTCGAAACCGGCCTCGCCGAGGTCAAGGGACAGCTCACAATCGTCCGCGACTATATCTCCGGCAGAAACGCCCGGGGGCAAGAAACCGCCGACGCCGGCGCCGACGAATAGCGCTGCCGTACGCGGCAAGGCCTGCGTCTCCTGGTCGATACTGTCCAGTCCCACCAAGCCGAGGGGGCCTGCGAAGTCTCCGTTATCCTCGCCTTGACGGTGTCGCGATCCGGGTCCAACGCAACGCTCCGGATACCGGACGAAAGCAGGTTTGGCAGGAGATCAGGGAAGACTCAGAACCTGTCAACATGTAGTTTCGTCTCCGAAGGGAGCCACCCCCTCATGCAACCATTGAAACAGGATCACCGCGCCGACTATCAGGACGTGTTGAACGCCCCGGCCCACATGGTTGCCGAAGTGATCGACGGCGCCCTGCACACTCAACCCCGACCCGCTATGCCTCACGCACGGGCCAGCTCATCGCTCGGCTCAAAGATCGGAGGCCCCTTCGACTACGACTCCGGCGGTCCCGGCGGATGGTGGATCGTGGACGAACCCGAACTCCACCTGGGCGAAGACATACTCGTGCCCGATCTCGCCGGATGGCTCCGGGAGCGGATGCCGGATTATCCCGACACCGCCTACGTCGCCCTCGCCCCGGACTGGGTCTGCGAAGTCCTCTCCCCCGGAACCCGCAGGCTGGACCTGCACGAAAAGCGTCCCGTCTATGCCCGCGAAGGCGTCTCCTACCTTTGGCTCGTGGACCCAACCGATCGCACTCTGGAAGCATTCGAGCTCCACGACAGTAAATGGCTGCTGATCGCAAGCGCAAAGGACGACGACCCCGTCAACATTCGACCTTTCGACGCAATCACTTTCAGCTTGGCCGATCTCTGGCCCTAAGGCGCACCCGCACAGCCACCTTCCCTGCTTTCGGTGCCAGCCAACAACGGAACCCGACATGTCCGCACCGTTATTCACCGACGATGAACTCTGCGTCATTTACCAATCCATCACCGCCACCCGTGATCGTGCCCGTGACAGCCTGGAACGCCGAGGCCGCGACATCGCGCGCCACAACAAGAAACGCGGTACCCCGGGCGCCCCCAAATCATTCGCGGACACCGCCCTCGACAGGATCGATCTCCGCGAAATCGCAAGCGCGGAAGCCATCATGGCGAAGATAGAAGCCGAACCGGGATACCCGTGCACCGTCAGAGGCTGCGCGGCATCCCCGGCGAACCATGACGAGACGACCCGCACCTCCTGAAACCAGTTAGGAAAAACCTCTGACCGCCCCGTGGATAATCAGTTCCAGGCCCACTTCAACCCCGTGTCTTTCTCGTAGCAAGCCACAACAAATTTTTTCACGCTTTCAATAACGGCAATTCTCGCTTCCACCAACGCGGCCGCTTTCTCTCCCTCCGCTAATCCGCGTCCCTCCTCCGCGCAACGCAACAGACGCTCAAACACCGCCACCTGCTCTCCCATCAACCCGGCCCACTCCGCCGCTGTCGAGTCCTCCGACACCATGCATTTCTCCAGACGATTCAGAATACTCTCCAAATCCGACCACGCCTCATCCATCGACGACACCCACATCGCCATTTTCTCTTCCATCGCCCATTCTCCTCTTTCTCAACCTCTATGAGACAGAATTGACATAGTGTCTCAATCCCGGCCGCACTTCAGCCCGCCCCGAGGCCGGACCCGCGCTCACAGACGCTTGCTGTCGACACCCGAAACCCAGTACGCGAACACTACCCGTAAGGTAATGTCGCATTCGCCGCCCGACACGGAGTTCGCCGTCCATGCCGCACGAAATCTACATAAACGCTCTCCAGCACGAATTGGGCAAAGACGGCCTCGCCCGGAGGCGCCTGACCCCTGCCGAAGTCCACCAGCGCGCTCTCGACAGACGCCCCGGCTGGATCGCCTGGCATCTGGGCCGCATCGGCGACGAAGCGCTCATCGCAGCCGCGCTCGACACCGATGCGCATCTGGCCGCCGACCTCGAACCCCGCATGCTTGACGGCAACCGCATAGGCATCGTCGTGGATGACGCCCTCGTCGCCAGAATTGCCGCCGCCCTCGCAGCATGACCGGAAACCCCATCTCACTGGTCGACCGTCAGGGCCGGAAATACCTGACCCGGGAGGAGCGCGAGCGGTTCCTGCAGGTCGCCGCGCGAGCCCCGAAGCCCGAGCATCAGACCTTCGCCCTGACCCTGGCGCACAGCGGAGCCCGGATCTCCGAGGCCCTCGCACTGAGACCGGCCGATATCGACCTGGACGCCAGCGCCATCCGGATATCCAGCCTCAAGAGGCGCGCCGAACACTGGCGCGAGGTCCCGCTGCCGGCAGAGACGCTCCGCGCGCTCGAACTCGTCCACGGGCTGCGCAGCATCCCGGCCCGGCGCGCCGGCGAGCCGCTCTGGCCCTGGTCGCGCGCAACCGGCCACCGGCGCATCGTCGCCGTCATGGATCGCGCCGGGATCTCCGGACCGCAGGCTTGTCCGAAGGGATTGCGCCACGCCTTCGGAATCGCCGCGGTCGAGGCCGGCGTGCCGCTGCCCACGATCGCGGCCGTGCTGGGTCATACCGACATATCGACCACCGCGATCTACACCACGGCCGTCGGCATCGAGGCCAGAACCTTCCTTGCGCGAATGTGGGAGCCTGCCGGCCCGCCCAGGACATGACCCGAAACACCATCCCGAAGCCCCAGCTATACTGACGCGAAAACAGACAGTCGGAGGGATTGCGCCATGGAACGGGTAATCGGAAGCATGGGGTCGGAATACATCCGGTTCCGCCTCGACCCCGAAAGCGTGCCGCTGCTGACGGCGAAATTCGACTGGAACAGTCTTGCGCGGCGGGTTTTCATCGACCCGGTGACCGGGTTTGTCGACTTGATGACGCCGTCGCCGGAGCATGAACTACACGCAAGGGGCACCGACCGGCTGCTGGACGCCATGGGCCGCCGTCTCGGGATCCGCGCGATCCATCTGGGCTCGACACGCTGGCGCCGGCCCGACGATCCGGATAACACCGGTGCCGAACCCGATGCCTGCTACTATCTGGGCGAAACGGCCGAACGCTGGGGCCGGGCTTATGCGCAGGGTCCGGCAGAACGCGAGACATTCGAGTTGAACAATCCGCCTGACCTGGTGGTAGAAGTCGAGCGCAGCCCGGGGGATCGGGACAAGCCGGCGTTCTACCGTCGCCTGGGCGTCCCGGAAATGTGGCGCATCGATATTTCAGGCAACACCCGCGAAGCCCTCATGCTCGACCTGCAGGCGCCTCACAGCCCGGCCGAACTCGAACTTTCCAAAATGCTTCCGGGAGCCGGCCCGGACTTCGTGCTTGAAGCCCTCGGGCTGGCTATCCAGGATCGCCTCGACGAGCTTGACACTCTCATTGCAGAGCGAGTCGGGAGGGAAGCCCGGCAATAGCGCTTGCCGAACCACCGCCATCGGCATCCTGACCCGGTGACAGCGCTTCCGCGCGCCTACGTCTTCATGTGTCCCGGAAGGTGACCGATC
>MPNF01000011.1 GCA_002238885.1 Alphaproteobacteria bacterium bin95
CTTGTCATCCCGCTACCGGGTCGGAACGCCTGGTGGCCGCTCCCTGGCGGGTGGACGGCAGGCGCCCGCCATTCCGCAAACCCGCACCGATGCTCGACCGAGGAGCCGAGAGATGATCCGCATCATGGGCAAGACGCCGCATGCGACCACCCTGCGCGACCTGGTGACGATGCGGGCTGCGCTCGGCGACAAGCCGCTCCTCATCTGCCGGGACGAAACGCTTACCTATGCGGATGCGGACCGACTCTCGAACCGTGTGGCCAATGCCTTGCTGGAACGCGGCCTGGCCAAGGGCGATGTCGTGGCGACCTTCATGTACAACTCACTGGCGCAGGCGATCATCTGGTTCGCCTGCGCCAAGATCGGCGCGGTCTATGCAGCGCTCAATGTTTCCCTTGCCCGCGACGACCTTGCTTACAGCCTGAACGACACCGGCGCGAAATTGCTCGTTGCAGACGACGAGCTGGTGGATGTTTGCGAAGCGGCGGCAGGCAGTTTTTCGGCGCCCCCGCCGGTGCTGGTCCACGGCGCGCCGCGCGCTGGATATGGCGCGTGGGAGGAACTCCTGACGGGTTCGGAGGCGCTTCCCGAGGCTGAGGTCGGGCCGACCGACCTGGCGGCCATCGTCTATACCGGCGGCAGCACATCCATGCCGAAAGGCGTGCTCGTCTCCCACCTCTATTACATCGGCGCTGCCATTCGCTATGCGGAGATCGCCGAAGCCGGCCCCGACGACGTGCATTTCGCCAACTCGCACTTCTTCCATATCGGAGGCCAGCAATTCGGCGTCACCGGGCCGCTCTACACCGGCATGACCGGCGTGATGCACAAATGGTTCAGCGCCTCGCGCTACTGGGAGACGGTGCATCGCTACGGCGCGACGATCATCGACCCGCTGGGCACGATGATGTCCGTGCTGCTGTTGCGTCCGGAAAGCGAACTCGACCGCTCACACCGGGTCAAGGTCGGCGTGGGCATTGCCTCGGGCCAGGTCCGGCGGGAGCTTCGCGACGAGTTTGAGGCTCGATTCGGCATCCCCATGCTTGAGGTCTATGCGATGACCGAGATGGGCGTGTTGCTCTGCTCCGAGCGCCTGCACGACCGCAAGCTCGGAACCTGCGGCAAGCCGCACGGATGGGCCGAAATCATGGTCGCCGATGCCGATGACAATCCGCTCCCGGCAGGCACAACGGGCCAGTTGCTGCTGCGGCCCAAGGTACCGAACACCTACATGATCGAATACATCAACAAGCCGAAAGCGACCCTCGCGGCCTGGCGCAACCTCTGGTACCACTCGGGCGACCTCGGCTGGCTCGACGAGGACGGCTATGTCCATTTCGTCGGCCGCGAAGCGCACTGGATCCGCCGGCGCGGCGAGAATGTCTCGGCTTTCGAGGTGGAGAAAGCGATCACTGCCCATGACGCGATTGTGGACTGCGCCTGTGTCGGTGTGCCTTCCGACCTGGGAGAAGAGGACATCAAAGCCTATGTGCAGGCCTCGGCGCCGGTGGAGCCGCATGCGTTGGTCGAGTGGTGCCGCGAACGGATCGCCTATTTCAAGGCGCCCCGCTATATCGAGTTCGTCGATGACTTTCCCCGCACGATGACCAAGAATGAAATCGCACGCCACGAATTGCGTGAACGCGGGATCGGCGCCTGCTGGGACGCCGAGTCGAACCGTGCTGTATAATCGCCCAATTGCAGCGCTGGCGCGGCGGCGGCGGCGCTCTATGATTGGTGCATATGGCTGCGGCAGGGGTGACCGGCGGGTATGAGGTTGCGGATCAAGCTGGGATTGGCGCTGCTCGTCGGCGTCGTCCTGTCCCTTGGGCTCGTCGTTCATGCCGCCCTGGACACGTTCGACCGCGAGCTTCAAACCGTGAAGACATCGCATTTCGGCTTCACGGTCGATGAGATCGCCCATGCAATCACCGTCCGGACCGACCTCGGCCTGCGGCTCGAGACTATTCCGGAGATTGCCGCGCTGCTCGACCGGATCCAGGCGGCCGATTCCGACGTCGACCGCCTGCTCGTTTTCGACGCCGACGGCCGGGTCGTGTTCTCGACCGACCAGACCGATCTCGGGACGACGGTCGAAATGCACGATCGCGAAGGGCGTTGGACGCGGACCGATGAACGGGCGGTGATCGTCGGCAGCCCGCTCATCAATAATTTCGGCAAGGTGGTCGGCGGCGTTCTGCTGGAGAGTGAGATCAGGCACAGCGCCCCGCTGCGCGAGCGCGCGGCGATCACGGTGTTCGGCATAGCTGCCGGGGTGTTGGCGGCCTGCCTGTTGCTTGTGTCCCTGTTTGCCAGTTGGGTATTCCGTCCTCTCCTCGACATGCTCAGGCAAAGCGACACCTCCCTCTTGGCGATGGCCGAAGGCCAGGCGGCCAATCTGGAAGGCGCGCCGCCGTCGCTTGCGGGCTTCCACGAGGCCGCAACCGGGATAATGGCCAAGCTCGACGCCGATGCGCGCGAGATCGACCGGCTGGATCGAATCGGATAACGGGCATGAGCCGGCTCTCCCGAATGCTGTGCCTGAAAGCCTGCATCGCCGCCGTCGTCGTTGCGGTCTTGCAGGCGGGCCTGACGGCCGGCGCCTTCCACTGGTGGGCCGAGGAGCCGCTCACCCGCGAACTCGACCGCAAGGCGCTGGCGGTAGGCCAGGCCATGAAGACCGAGATGGAACGCGCCACCCAGGTGGGCATCCCGCTCGACGGGCTCCGAGGGGTCGAGCCCTTCTTCCAGCGTTTCCTCGACGAAAATCCCGATATCCGGTTCATTGCGGTGACATCGCCGGACAAGGAGCCGGTCTATTTCAGCGGCATCGCGCGCGACCGCCTGGCGGAGGTTCTCGAATCTGCCGACACCGGATTCGAGGTGCGGCGCTTGGCGGGAGGGGTGACTGAGGCCCGGAACCGCCATGTCGTCGGCGACCTCTCCATCGATATTCGTCCGATCGGTCCGATGGACTTTCCTCTGGCCCTGCTGCATGTGGCCGTCGAAAAGGACTTCGTGACGCACATTCTGCGCCGCAATTGGCCAGGTTTCGTCGTCGCGGCCGCCGTCGGCACGTCTGTCGGGCTGTTGTGCGTGCTGATCCTCACATTGCGCGTGAGCCGTCGCGTGGAAAGATTCGACGACGGAGTTGCAAAGGCGGCCGACGGTCGTCCGGTGTTGCTCGGCGAATTCGGGCAGCGGGACGAAATCGGCTATGCGGCCCGCGCCTTCAATGCAGTGCTGCACGGCCTCCGGGCGCGCTTCGATGCAGCCCTGGAGCAGGCGGAAGACGCCCGCGACGCCGCAGTCGGGCGCACGGTCCGGGATTCGCTGGAACGAATTCGGCGGGGACTGGTGCAACGGCTGGAGCCGGTGTTCCGGGATATCTCTGCGGTGCCCCCGACCGAAGTGGGCCGTTTCGGCAGGAATGTCTCCATCCGCCTCAGGCTCACCATCATCATCAGCCTTGCCGGGCTATTGCTGATGATTGGCCTGGGCTACGGCAGTGTCGTTCGCGAACGCCTGTTGGCCGAGAGCTACGACGAAGACCGCCAGACGGCGCTGAGGACTGTCTGGAAAACGCTATCGCAGCGCGAGACGGAAGCGGTCGGCCGCCTGCTGGCGCCGCTGCACACGAACGAGAACATCCGATCCGCTCTGCTTAACGGCGATACGCTGCTTGCGGCGCGCCTGATCGAAGACATCGCCGTGGGAATCGGACTCGAACGGCTGGTGACCTTCGAACCCTCCGAAGAGGGAGGGGGACGCCTCTTCGTAGGGCGGAACCCCTTGTCGCCGCGCGTCGCCAAGCGGGTCGTCGATACCGGAAGGCAGGTGAGTGGCGGCGATATCGATGCCGACGGGAAGCCTGTCTGGACGGTTGCGGAGGCCCTCGGCGACCCGGACCGCGGCGATATGCTGATCGTTGCCGGCAGCGTTCCACTGGCCTCGGCCGTCCTGGAAGCGGGGGCGGTCCTCGGAGGGGAGGCATTCCTGGTCGGAAGCGAAGGCGGGCTGATCTTCGGCACCGATCCGCCGCTCTGGCAGGGCCTCGACGGTGACAACAACGACTATGCGGCGACGACCACTAACATCCCGGCATTGAATGGCGGCCGCCTGGCCGCGTTGCATGTCATCGCCGATATCAGCGAACTCGTCGCGCGCCAGCAGGCGATGCGCATTGCATTTTTCGGAGCGGCAGCCGTGTTCGCCTGCATCGCGCTTTGGGCCATGTATGCGAATTTGCGTGGCTCACTGCAGCCGCTGGACCGGGTAATCGGCGTGCTGGAAGCGCTCTCTGCCGGCCGGCGCGGGGTCTGGATCGAACAGGCGGCGGGCACGGACGAAATTGCCCGCATCGCAAAGGCTGTCGAGGCCTATCGAAGTTCCCTGGGAGAAGTGGAACGGTTGTCCGCCGAGCGGCGCCGGGCGCAACGGCGGCGCGAACGCTTCCTGCGTCAACAGATGGCCGGGCTGACCTCGACGGTCGGCGCGGAAGCCAGGCAGGCGGTTACCGACCAGCTGGCCCGGCTCGAGCGGGAGGGCGCAAGCGACGAATTCGAGGCCCTGACGCTCGTGTTCGAACAGATGGCGCAACGCATCCGAGAACAGCACGGCCGGCTGACAGAACTCATCGAGGAACTCCGCGAGGCGCTCAAGCACAAGGAACGCCTCGTTGCGATCGAACGGGAGCTGTCCATCGCCCACGATTTGCAGCTTTCCGTGCTGCCGCGCGAAACGCCGCCCCAGCGCGAGGTCGAGATCGCGGCCCAGATGGTCCCGGCCAAGGAAGTGGGCGGCGACTTCTACGACTATTTCGCGATCGACGATGACCGAATCGGCATTGTCATTGCGGATGTCTCCGGCAAGGGCATCCCGGCGGCGTTCTTCATGCTGATCGCGCGCACCCTCCTCAAGGCTACGGCGCTGATCGGCGAGTCTCCGAGCAAGGTGCTGACGGCGCTGAACGACATGCTGGAGGAAGACAACGAGCAGATGATGTTCGTCACCGCCTTCTATGCGGTCGTCCACACCGGCACGGGGCATGTCACCTTCGCCAATGCCGGGCACAACCCGACATACCGGATCGACTGCAAGGGGCAGTTGTCGACCCTGCCGATGGACTCCGGGCTGGCGCTTGCCATCATGCCGGGCTTCAATTTCGAGGAAGGCGAAACCACCCTGCTGCCGGGCGAGACCCTGTTCTTCTACACGGACGGCGTGAACGAAGCCTTCAACGAAGCGGGCGAGCAGTTCGGCGAGCCGCGCCTGGAAGCCCAGCTGGAAGCCCATGCAGGAGCGTCGCCGGACGCCATTTGCGATGCGATGCGAGCGTCGGTCGAAGCATTTTCGACCGGCGTTGAGCAGAGTGACGACATTACGACCGTGGCGATGCGCTATGTCGGCAACGGCTCCGAGGCGCCCTGACCCCATTGCCGGTCGAGGCTTGTGGCCAGGATGTGCTCAACCAGCGCCTCGGAGGAAATGCCTACCCTCCCCGCGCATTGCGCGAAGGCCATTGCGCTGCCTATCGAACAGGCGAGATTGAATTCGAGAAAGGCGTGGCCCTCGGGACCGACCCGGAAGTCGCAGCGCAGATAATCGTAGGGTCCCACCGCCCGCGCGAACCGGAGCGCATCCTCGACGATAGGCGGGAGCCAGGGTTCGTCACCCGGAAAGTCACGCACCAGTCCCGGTGCGAGCCTTCGCTTCTGGCGGTGGGTGAAGAGCCCATAGGGGCTGTCGCATGTCTGGGTGGCTGCCGGCAGGGCCACCGGCCCGTTCTCACCGACCAGGATCGGCACCGTCACGTCGAAGTCGCCGAACACCTGCTCGACGAGACATTCGTCGATGCTCGCCCCGAGAGCCGCCACGCGCTCCGCCACGGCGTCGAATTCCTCATGCGCGCTTTCGGCGTCGATGCCTGTCGATGCGGCGCCGAAGCGCGGCTTCGCGATATACGGTCCGTCGAAATCGGGCCGCTGCAGCGGAACGCCGGGCCCGAACGGCTTTCCGGCCGGCGTCGGCAGGCCGACCGCCTGCGCCGCCAGCTTGGTCAGCCATTTGTCCTCGGCGAGCGCGCGAATGTTTGCCGGCGCGCCCATACAGGCTATGCCGGCCCGTGCCGCCAATGCGGAGACATAAATCTCCGAGTTGCGAAACGGCGCGATGTTATAGAGCGAGAAGACATAGTTCCGACCTTCGAAAGCCTGCGGCACGGCGCTGAGATCGGAAAGGCTGACGACGTCGAGACCGAGTCCGTTGCGCAGCACGTCGCAGATTTCGTACTGGTAGGCCGGTTGCACACCGAAATCAGGATGAATCGCCGGGGGTTTCGGCGTGTCGGGCGAAGGTGCATGGGGCGCCAGATACAAAATTTTGAGCGCAGCGCGGCGCTTGTCGTCCAAACGTTTCGGGGCGATCAAGAATCGACTCCGGTCTTTATGAACTGGGCAAAACGCAAAATTTCCATCGGCGGATACACTTTCAGCTTGTGAGCCGTCTCCATATTGATCACGAAGGAGAACCGGGAGAGCGTTTCGATGGGGATTTCTCCCGGATCCTTGCCACCGGTCAGTATCTGCTCCGCCTTGAAGGCGGCGAACTGCCCGACGGCATAAAGCGGGCTGACCAGCCCTGTCATGCAGTGCCGGCGGATCAGGGTTTCCACGCCGCAGAAAGTGGGGAGGCCGAGCTCGGTTGCAGCGCGCGTCACCAGTTCGGCGTGGGCGCCGAAGAAATTGGACGGCGGGATATACAGGAAGTCCACTCCCGCTTCCTTGAGGCGCCGGAGCGTCGGCTCGATCTGGGCCGGGTCGCGTTCGACCTTGGGTTCTGTCGGGCTGTCGGAGACGAACTCGATGCCGGATTCTTCCGCGAGCGCCCGCATGGCGGCTTCCGAGCGCCGTTGCGCGCCCGAACTCTTGTCGTACAGCATGCCGAGCTTCTCGAAGGGCATATAGGTGCGCATCGCATTGAGCCGCACGAGGTTCGATACGACATGTCGGGCGCCGGTGAGATTGCGCTTCGAGAGCATTGGCGCTGCCGGGTCCGGATTACTCGGCACCAGTTTCGACCTGGCGGGAAAGGACACCATCGAAAACACGACCGGAATGTCGAGAACGTGCTTCGCCGGGTCGGCTTCCTCCAGCCGCCCGACGACGGCGCGCGTCACCGACGTCGTCTGGGTATAGACGAGATCCGGCTTGAGCGCCTTGATCTCCTCGATATAGCCGGGCAGGCGTGACCGGTCGTTTTCCATGTCGCGGAAGACGAAGGTGGCGTCAACGCCGTTCGCGTTCAGATAGTCTCGGAAGCCCTCGTCGGCGCCCGATCCTGCGCGATGCACGATCATGTAGATCGAGAAGGGCTCCGACAGGGAAGCGGAGGCGGTCGTCGTCAGGGCCGCCAGGGCCAGAAATAGCGCTCGGAACATCGAAATCGGTATCCGTTGCGTTGCCTGAGGATAGGTCGCTGGCTATCATAGGACGGTTCGCGGCGTTTGCGACAGACATGTGGTAATTTCGAATGATTGAGCTGTTACAAATCAATCCGGGGCAGCGTCGGGAGCTGGACATCCTCTTTCTGGCCAAATACGCGGAAGACTGGAACGAACCACCGCCAGCGGTACATCCGCTCTACGGACGAGAACTCTACACGAAGTTCGAGGTGCTTTCCGTCCTGCGCGGCCTGGCGCGTTCGGTGGAGCCATGCGCCAGCCTCGAATCGTTCGAGGAACGCATGCGCTGCGGCCCGGCGCCCGACTATGTTTTTCAGATTTACAACCGTGAGGCCGTCCGCAATCCCGAAATACTGGTGTCCTCGCTTTGTGCGCGCGCCGGCGTCCCCTATCTCGGCAGCCCGCCGAACGTGCGGGCCATGGCTGAGGACAAGTGGATCACCAAGCTGATGGCGCGCGCGGCAGGGCTGCTTGTGCCGGACGGAGTTGTGGCGGTCGTCGAAGCCGATCTGGACGATCCGCCGGGCTTCGAGGGGCCGTATTTCGTCAAGCCCCGCTTCGGCGCCAATTCCGAAGGCGTCGATGAGGGTTCGATTTGCGACAGCTGGGAGGAAGCCCGGTCGAGAGCGACAGCGTTGCTGACCGCCGGCGAAGAAGCGCTGATCGAGGCGCTGGCACCTGGCCTCGATGTGACGGTGCCGGTGCTGGGCGGGCCTCTGGCGTTGCATCCGGTCGCCAACCATTCCGACTTGCGCGAAGGCGTCCAGACCGAGCGCCAGAAGCGCTTTCTTGACCCCGGAAAGCGCGGAGAGCCTTTCGACGACGCACCGCTTTGCGAAGAGCTCAGGGAGGCGGCGCTGGCATTCACGAAGCTGGTGCAGCCCTGCGATTACCTTCGGGTCGATTTCCGGGTTGCGCCGGACCGCTCCTTCCGCCTGCTGGAGTTCAATGTCACCTGCAACCTAGCGACCACCATGTCGATGAACGTCGGCGCCGGTGGGGCGGGCGTGTCGCACGCAGCCATGATTGAGCATTTCCTCTGCTACAGCCTGCAGCGCCAGGGAGTGCTGGCGGCATGAGGCTGCTTGTCATACTGAATGCTGCCTTCTTGTGCGCCTTCGCGGGGACGATGGCGCTGATGATTCTGCTCAACCAGCAGAAGTTCGCCGACATATTGCGCGGATTGGACGACTCGCGCGTTTCCGTCATGACGCTCGACACATCGCGGCGGCTTCGCCAGGCGGTCGATCTAGGGCTGCCCCTCAAGGACATTGCCGAAAGCCGGTCCATCGTGGAGGCCCTGATCGAAGACTATCCGGAGTTGGAATCGGTCAGCATTTTCGACGCGGGCGGCCGTGTGCTCGAGCATGGCGGCAACGAGCTGGACACCGGGCGGAACGAGGCTCCGCCAATATGGGTTTCGGACAACCGGGCGGCGGACGGAGAGGTCTGGCGGATCGAAGACCCGGAATCGTTCATCGTCGGCGCGCCAGTGGTCAATAATTTCGGGAAGCTCGAAGGCGGGGTGGCGGTGCGCTACAGCAAGGCGCGCTACAGCAGTATCGTCGCAGGCCTGTTGAACGAGCTCCTCGAAGCCGCTGCCATTATTTTCGTCGCCAGCGGCTTGCTTGCAGTGCTGGGAACCGCCGCTGCGCTTTGGAAGCTCACGAAGACTGCCCGCTATCTGCAACGGAGCGTCGAGAATCTTCTGAAACCGGACCCGGACGATGCGCCGGCGGATACGGACCTGGTCGAATTCGTGGGCTACAGCGCGTCGGTGCGGGAAACGGCGGCGACGCTGGCGGCTGCGGAAGGGAGGGAGCGGTGATCCGCAGCCGGCGGCAGGCGCCCACCCTTTCCGGACTCGGTCTTCGCATCGGGTTCGTTGCTGTCGCGGCGCTGGTCGTCGCGAATGCGCTGCTTGCCTGGATTGCGCTCGGCGCCGTCGAGAAAAGGCTGGAGCCGGTCATCCAGGACAAGGCGCATGTCCTCGCCGGGTCAATCTCCAACGATCTCTACAAGGCGGTGCGCCTCGATATTCCGCTGGGCAGCCTGAAGGGCGTGGACGCCTTTCTGGAGAACTTGCTGATCGACCATCCCGAAGTCGCCTATCTCGCGGTGACGAACCCCGAGGGCAAGGTGCTATTCTCGGCGAAGGCAGGCAACGGCGCAGACGGCAGGCCGCTACCGTTCGCCGCCAAGGCCAGCGAAGCCGAGGCAGGGACGTTCGTTTCATTCGGCTCCGAATACAACATCACGCTTCCGCTGGTTCAGGACGGCAACCGTGTCGGGCACACGATGATCGGGATAGACAGGGCTTACGTGCGCAACACGATGGGCGGCATCTTTACCGACATCGGCATATCGCTGTGCGTCGCCGTGTTGATTGTGCTCGAACTTACCTTGCTGGTGCTGTCGCTGACGGTTGCGCGTTCCATCGGGTTGATGCGGCGCCTGATGCATGCCGTCAGCGAAGGAGATTTTTCCGCTTCGATTACCACACGCGGACGGGACGATCTGGGCCGCGTCATTGACGCGATGAACGGCATCAATGCCGAAATCAACCGGCGTTTCCGTGCCGTGGCGTCGGGCGGCAGCGCCGCGGCGCTGGAGAGTTTGCGCGAGGGCCGGGTATTCGCCGAGGGCGGCGCCTACCGGCCCGTGCAGGTACTGCGCGCCGGCGATGTGCAATATCCGCTCTTTTTCTTCATCTTCGGGGTGGAACTGTCCCGCCCCTTCTTCCCGCTGTTCGTGCGGGACCTTTACGACCCCTCGCTCGGCATTGACGCGTCGATAGCGATCGCCATGCCGATGTCGGTATGGGTTATCGCGATGCTTCTCACGACGCCATTCGCGCCGGCTCTGATCCGACGGTTGGGCACGCGCAACACGCTTCTCATGGGCATGGCACCGACCAGTATCGGGTTGATCGCGACAGCCTCTTCCACCGGCTTTATCGAGCTTATTGGCTGGCGGTGCCTGACGGCGGCCGGGTTCGGCCTGGTGACCGCCGCCATTCTGGTCCGGCTGGCCATGACCGCGCCGGAGCGGCGACGAGCGCTCAACATCGGCGTCTTCGTTACAGCTACCGGGGGCGGTAGCATCTGCGCGACTGCCATCGGCGGGATTCTCGCCGAACGACTGGGCTACGAAAATACCTTCCTCGTCGGAGCCGCAATCGTTTTCGTCGCCATGTCGATTGCATTCGGCTTTCTGTCGCCTGACGAAGGCGTGGGTGCCCGCGTCGGAACGCCTACCCGCCGCAGGAGTTTCGGAATTTACGGCAGTGTCAGATTCATGGTGTTCATGGCTCTCTCTGCGCTGCCGTCGCGCACGGTACTCACGGGCTTCATGTTCTTTCTGGTTCCGCTCTATCTCGACTCGATCGGATTCGGCGGCGCGGCTATCGGACGAACGATGATGGTCTATTTCCTGGTGCTGCTGGTGATGAATCAGGCAGCGGCATTGATGGCCGACAGGTTCCAGAACCACGGAATGCTGATTCTGGCGGGAGGCGTATCGGCGGCTGCCGGTTGCCTGCTGTTCGTTTCAACCGTGGACAGTTTGCTGCTGGTATGCGGCGTCGCGCTGATCGGGCTCGGCCAGTCGCTTGTAATGACCCCGCAGGTGGCCGTGCTGCCGGCCTATTTCAGAACCGAGACGGAAGCATACGGCACCGGCTCGGTCACGGCGGCCTTCAGGGTGGTGGAACGAGCCGGAAGCATTGTGGGGCCCCTGCTGGCGGGGGCTGTCGTCGCGGCTGCTGGGCTGGCACGGGCGGGCGAATTGATCGGCTACGGCATACTGGCGACGACTGTGTTGCTGGCCGTGATCCTGGCGACCGGCGTGATCAGCCGTCGGCACTGACCATGGCTTCGATCACCACCGGGCCGGAGCCCGCGAACGCGTCGCGGTAGGCCTTGCGGAAGGCAGCCGGCGTTTCGGCGCGCACTGCTGCCACGCCGAACCCTTCCGCGAGCCGCGTGGCGTCGATGGGCGGATCGCGGAAATCCATGCCGATCGGTGCGTCATTGTCGTGAAACGCCTTCATCCGGTCCTTCAGGATGCGGTAGCCGCCATTGTTGGCAATCACAAAGATAACCGGCAGCCGCGCGTTCGCCGCCGTCCATAGCGCCTGGATCGAATACATGGCGCTGCCGTCCCCGATCAGTGCGACAGTGCGCCGTTCGGGCTGCGCGATCTGCACGCCGACAGCCGCTGCAATGCCCCAGCCGATGCCGCCCGATACATTGCCGAAATAGCCGTTTGCATCCCGGAACGGCAGGAAGTCCAGAAGGCGCGCGCCGGTGGTAATGCCTTCATCGACCACGATGCCGTCTTCCGGCAGTTCTTCGGCCAGACATTTGCAGAGCCATGCCGGCGGAATGGGACCGGCGGTCTCGGGCACATCCGCCAGGGCTTCCCGTGCCTTGTTCCGGTTAGCGCTCCAGTTGCGTTCGCCGAGCGCGGCAGTCCGGCCCCGCCGGCTTTCGCCGAGCCTTTCCTCAAGCAGCGGGTTCAGGGCCGCGAGGGTTTCCTGCACATCGCCCAGCGCCGCAATCTCGGCGGAATAGTTCTTGGCGAGTTCCCAGTCCCGAAGGCCGATCTGGACGACGGCCATATGTTCCGGCAGCGGCTCGGTCTCGCTCCACACCGACATGCGCAGGAAGTCGGCGCCGAGGCTGACGATCAGGTCGTAGGGCGCCAGCACCTGCCTGACCTGCGGCTGGCTGCGGGTGAGCGCGCCCATGAAGCAGGGGTGTTCCGAGAGGAAGTGCGCTCCCTGCGGCACGCTTTGCTGATAGACCGGCGCGCCCAGCAGATCGGCGAATCGAGCGGCAGCATCCAGCGCGCCGCCGGTGGCCGTCTCGTGGCCGGCGAGAACGACCGGATTGGCGGCCGCGGCGATGCAGTCCGCCAACGCTGCCAGGGTCCCGTCGGAAGGGCGGACGCGCGAATCGACCCGTGTGGCCTTTCCGAGATCTATGGCTTCATGGCGGTTCAGGATGTCTCCGGGAAGGGAGATGAATACCGGCCCGGTCGGCGGAGTCGTCGCCACCTTGGCGGCGCGGCGCAGGATGCGCGGCAGATCCTCGATCCTGGCGACTTCCACCGCCCACTTGACGACAGGTTCCGCAATCGGGGTGAGCGGGGCATAGAGCAGCGGCTCCGTGAGCCCATGCCCCTGCTCCTGCTGGCCCGCGGTCACGATGATCGGCGAGCCGCTCTGCGAGGCGGTGTAGAGCGCGCCGATGGCATTCCCCAGTCCCGGCGCGACATGCACGTTGCAGGCCGCCAGCTTGCCTGAGGCGCGCGCATAGCCGTCGGCCATGGCGACAACCACCGATTCCTGCAGGCCCAGCACATAGCCGAGGTCGCTCTGTTCGGTCAGCGCATGCATGATCGGCAGTTCCGTTGTGCCCGGATTGCCGAAAAGATGCGTCACGCCTTCATCCTTGAGAACGGCGAGGAAGGCGCTGCGGCCGCTGATCGTATTGGAAGGGGAGGGCATTGGTTCTTCGCTTCCTTCGTTCACAGGAAAACCATAAGTCCAGGTAGAGGCAGGGAAGTGTTCCGGATGGGCCGGCGCTTCTTCCCGTCCGGAAAGGGATCGTCAGGACGCGAGGAAACCGCCATCCACATAGAGTTCGACGCCAGTGCAATAGCTGCTGTCGTCGGATGCAAGAAAGAGCACTGCCTTCGCCACCTCGTCGGCCCGGCCGTTGCGGGCCATCGGCACCCGGCGCAGCATCCGCTCCCGCACCACGGGGTCGGCAGTCGCGCCCGAAGTTCGCATTGGCGGCATCAATCCCGGATGGACCGAGTTCGCCCGTATGCCTTCGGGGGCGTGGCGCACGGCTACCGATTTCGTCAGCACACGGATTGCCCCCTTCGACGCATTGTAGCCGTGATGGACGACGTCCTGGCCGACCACGCCCGAGATCGACGAGATGTTCACGATGACGCCGCCGCCTGCGGCCGCCATCTTCGGCACGAAGTGCCGGCATCCGAGGAACGCCCCGGTGACATTGATAGCCATGAGGTTATGCCACGCATCGAGATCGAACGGGTCGGCGTAGCCGCTACCGCTGATCCCCGCATTGTTGACGAGAATATCGGCGTCCGGCCGGGCGGCGGCCAGTTCCGCCCACGCGGAATCTTCCGTCACGTCCAGACGGTGGAAGGACGACTTTCCACCATTGGCGGCGATCTTCTCCGCCTGCGAACGGCCCTCGTCCTCTAGGACATCCGCGACGACTACGTCGGCACCCTCGGACGCAAGGAGCTCGGCTGTCACCGCCCCCATCCCCCAGGCTCCTCCCGTCACGATCGCAGTCTTGCCGGCAAGCTTCATCGTTTTTCTCCCGCACCGAGGTCCTGCACAAAGCGGCGCTCATCATGGAGCAAGCGGAAACGCCCTGAAAGATAGGGCGTTGCCGGAGCGGTTCGATGAACATGACGCAGCAACGGACAGGCGCGACAGGCCGGGAATCGTCCGATATGGTGGCCCGCAGGTCGTTTTGGCCCCGACGTCCGGACTCGCGAATGAAGGGAAGGCGATGCGGCGTGTCGCTGTCGTGCTTGCGGTGCTGGCGGCCGTCGGTTGTGCCGCCGGCAACGGACGAGCCGCCAATTTCGACAGTTGGTTGGCGGAGTTCCGCGCCGAAGCCGCGGGGAAAGGCATTTCGCCTGCCACGCTGGACGCTGCGCTCAGCGGGCTCCGACCGCTGAAGAAGGTGCTGAACCGCGACCGCAAGCAACCGGAGTTCAAGCTGACCTTCGAGACCTACAGCGCCCGCCTGCTCAAACCCGTCAATATCGAACGGGGCAGGGCGATGATGGCCGAACATGCCGGGCTGCTTCGGCGGGTGTCGGACCGCTACGGTGTGCAACCGCGTTTCATTGTCGCAATCTGGGGCATCGAGACCCGCTACGGCGCCATCAGGGGCAGCACGGAAATCGTGCCGGCGCTCGCAACGCTCGCTTTCGACCGGCGGCGGTCCCGCTTCTTTCGCGCGCAATTGCTCGATGCGCTGCGCATGGTGGACAAGGGCTATATCGACCTTGCCGACATGAAGGGCTCCTGGGCCGGGGCGATGGGCCATCCCCAATTCATTCCGTCCAGCTATCTTGCCTTCGCCCAGGATTTCGACGGCGACGGCCGGCGCGACATCTGGAATAATCTGGGCGATGTTTTCGCCTCAATTGCCAACTATCTCCACCGGCACGGTTGGTCGAATGCGCGCACATGGGGGCGCGGGGCCCGGGTGCCAAAGACGGTAAGACAAGCCTACGACTCGATGCTCGCCGGCGAGGCGAAGGGATGCCGCGCGCTCTGGCAGGCAACGAAGCCGCGCAGGCTGGGCGAATGGCAGGCTGCGGGCCTGCGCCGCCTGTCAGGTTCGGCGCTGCCTGCCGTAAAGCTCGATGCGAGGCTGCTTATGCCGGACGGCGCGGGAGGAAAGGCCTTTCTCGTCTATCGCAACTACGAGAGTCTGTTGCGCTACAACTGCTCGAACCTTTATGCACTGACGGTCGGGCTGTTGTCGGATGCCGTCGGAGGGCGTCGATGATCCGCGCTCTTTCGCTGTTGCTGGCGCTGGCGGTATGCGCCTGCAGTTCGCCGGACGCGACCAAGCGGACGGCGAAGACCGGCGAACGCAGCGGAAAGGTTGTGGACAGGCGCCTCGGTGTGTCGGCGTCGCCTTACCGTCCGCTGACCTACAATGTCAGCAGCTACAAGGTCGGCGCGCCCTACAAGATCGCCGAACGTTGGTACAGCCCGAAGAAATACGAGCACTTTTCCGAAACCGGTATCGCGTCCTGGTACGGACATAGATTCCATAGTCGCCAGACTGCTAACGGCGAAGTCTTCAATATGTACGCGATGACTGCGGCGCATCGCGTCCTGCCGATGCCAAGCGTGGTGCGCGTCACCAATCTCAGCAACAGGAAGAGCGTGGTCGTGCGCATCAACGACCGCGGCCCCTATGCGCATGAGCGTATTATCGACCTTTCGCTCGCCGCAGCCGAAAAGATCGGCTTCCGGCGCAAGGGCGTCACCAGGGTGAGGGTCGAATTGCTGCCCGAGCTGAGCCGCAGGGTCGTCGGCATTGCCAGGAGCGGCGGCGGTGCCCGGAAACAAGACCGCCTTGTGGCCGAATTCGTCGGGGGCGGTACCGCCCGGCCCGGCGTGTACTACGTCCAGGCGGGCACATTTCGCGACCGCAGGAACGCAGAGACCATGGCGAACCGGTTGAGGCGGCATTTCGACGATGTGCTGGTTCACTCCAGCACGGCGAACAACGGCAGGGTCCTGCACCGCGTCCGTATCGGACCCGAAAACAGCAGGCAGTCGGCCAAGGCATTGCAGGCCCGCGTACAGGCGCGCGGATCGCGGGACGCTTTCGTCGTCCGCTCGACGGGGTAGGGGGCGTTCTCATGCGGTTCGTTGCTTCCGCCATGCTGGCACTGCTGCTTCTCGCGACGGTTGCCCGCGCCGATACGACGATCGCGCCTAACGCGATACTGGTCGACGGGACCACCGGAACGGTCCTGCTCGAAAAGAATGCGGACGAGCCGCTGCCGCCGGCATCGATGAGCAAGCTCATGACGGTGCTGATGGTCTTCGAGCGCCTGAAGGCCGGCGTCCTTTCCATGGATCAGACCTTCCCGGTCAGCCGCAAGGCCTGGAAGATGGGCGGCTCCAAGACGTTCGTGCGCGTCAACAGGCGCGTCTCGGTCGGCGACCTGCTGCGTGGCGTCATCGTGCAGTCGGGCAACGACGCCTCCATCGTGATCGCCGAAGGGATTTCCGGCAGCGAGGAAGCGTTCTCCGATGCCATGACGGCGCGTGCGCGCGAGCTGGGTCTCGTCAGCGCCAGTTTCCGGAATGCGACCGGCTGGCCACATCCCGAGCATGTCATTTCCGCGCGTGACCTCGCGCGCCTCGCACAGATTCTCGTGACCGAATTTCCCGAACAGTACGCGATGTTTGCGGAGCGGGAGTTCGAGTTCAACGGGATAAAGCAGCGGAACCGCAACCCGTTGCTGGGCCGCGTTCCGGGCGCCGACGGCCTCAAGACCGGCCATACGAATGTTTCGGGATACGGCCTGACCGCCTCGGCGGAGCGGGACGGGCGGCGGCTCTATCTGGTCCTGAACGGCCTGCAAAACTCGAGGGCACGCGCGCGGGAAGCGGAAAGGCTGATCGAGTGGGGCTTCAGGGAGTTCGCGGCCTATCCCCTGTTGAAGAAGGGGGAGATGGTAGAGACGGCGGCGGTATGGCTCGGCAGCCTGGACCGTGTGCCGCTGGTCCCGAGCCGCGACGTGGTGCTGTCGCTGAAGCGCCAGGCGCGCTCCGGGCTCAAGGCTTCCGTCAGGTGGACCGGGCCGATCGTCGCACCGGTTGCGGAAGGCCAGCAACTCGCAACGCTTCGCCTTGAGGCGCCCGGCATCCAGCCGGTCGAGCATCCGCTTTATGCCGGGGCGAAGGTCGAGCGGGTTGGCTTTTTCGGCCGCATCTTCGAACGGTTGCGCGCCATGATTTTCGGCTTCGACCCCACGGCGTGACAGGCAGGCTGATAACCTTCGAGGGCGGCGACGGGGCCGGAAAGTCGACCCAGATCGCCCGGCTTGCCGATTATCTGGCCGGATTCGGCATCACGGTTCTTTGCACCCGAGAGCCGGGCGGCACGGCCGAAGCGGAAGCCATTCGCGCGTTGCTTGTCTCCGGAGAGGCGGACTGGGAACCACTGACGGAAGCGATGCTGCACTACGCCGCGCGGCGCGAGCATGTCGAGAAGCGCATCCGGCCGGCCCTGGCGGCAGGCGAATGGGTAATTTCCGACCGGTTTTACGACTCCACGGTCGCTTATCAATGTTACGGCCAGGGCCTTGCGACGGAAGACGAGGCGGCTTTGCGACGACTCGCTGTCGGCGACTTGCAGCCCGACCTCACCCTGATGCTGGACATTTCGGTGAAAACCGGGCGGGAAAGGGCGCAGGCAAGGCAAGAAAGCCGCTACGAGGCAATGAACGACGACCTGCATCATCGCGTACGCGCAGGGTTTCTCGAGATCGCCCGCCGGGAGCCGCAGCGCGTGGCGGTTGTCGATGCCGCACGGGACCCGGACAATGTGGCAGCGGCCGTGCAGACCATTGTCGCAGGGCGTTTCGGCCTGTCATGACGGCCGGAGAGATACCGGAGCCCCGAAAGCGGGAAAGGTTTGTCGGCCATCCCGCCGCGGCCGGGATGCTTGCTGCCGGTGCCGCGGCCGGCAGGCTGCACCACGCCTGGATCCTGGCCGGGCCGCGCGGGATCGGCAAGGCGACGCTTGCCTTCAGGTTCGCTCGCTATCTCCTTGCCGGGCAAGGCGGATTCCTTCTGGCGGAGGCTGAGCCTGCACCGCTCCATCTGGCGGCCGAAGACCCGGTTTTTCGCCGGGTGGCGTCGGGCGGTCATGCAGACTTGCGGGTGGTCGAGCCGGCCGGGGCGCGCGGTGAGATCCGGGTGGACGCAATACGCGATGCAGGCCGTTTCTTGCGTCTGACGCCGGGCGAGTCGGCATGGCGGGTCCTGATAGTGGACGGGGCGGATACCATGAACCCGAACGCGCAGAACGCAGCGCTCAAATTGCTGGAGGAGCCGCCGTCCAACGTGTTGATTTTGCTGGTTGCCCACCGGCCATCTCTGCTGCTTCCGACCGTTCGTTCACGCTGCCGCATGTTGCGTCTGGCCCCCCTGGACCGGCCGGAGTTCGACGAGGTGCTTCGCGAGGTCGCGCCCGAACTGGACGCCGAAGCATACGCGCGCCTGTTCGCGGTTTCGGGCGGCAGTCCCGGCGCGGCGCTGGAGTTGGAGCAGTTCGGCGGGCGCGCCCTCCAGGAAGCAGTCGACGCTTTGCTCGACTCTCTTCCGGAAATCGACCGTCAGGCGCTGGATAGGATTGCAGCCGCGGCAACGGAAAATCGCGAAGCCGCGCATTTCCAGGCGTTCGGGCGCATCCTCGCGACGGGTCTGGCCGAGCGCCTGCGTGCCGCCGATCCCGATTCTGCATGGCTGAACGCCGAGGCCGGCGTGTCCCGCTTGCTGGAGCGCAGTACCGCCCTTTCTCTCGACCGCCGCCAGACGGTGTACGAGATTTTCAGCATGCTCGCCCGGGCAGCCGCCGGCACAGGGCAGGGCGTCGTCGCTTGATTCCGCCAATTATTAGTGGGACAACCGGGCCGTGTTCCGGGACCCGGATGTCCTAACCCCATGAGCGACGGCACGCCGTTCTACATCACGACACCGATCTACTACGTGAACGATGCGCCGCATATCGGCCACGCGTACACGACGGTTGCCTGCGACGTGCTCGCGCGCTTCAAGCGGCTCGACGGCTACGATGTCCGGTTCCTGACAGGCACGGACGAGCACGGTCAGAAGGTCGAGAAGGCGGCCGAGGCGGCAGGCGAGGCGCCGCAGCCCTTCACCGACCGAATGTCCGCGAATTTCCGCGACCTGGCGGAGACGCTGCACACGTCGAATGACATTTTCATGCGTACCACGGAGGATCGCCACAGGCTTGCAAGCCAGGGAATCTGGAATGCCCTGGTGGCTGCGGGGGACATCTATCTGGGCAGCTATGCGGGCTGGTATTCGGTGCGCGACGAGGCGTTCTTCACCGAAACCGAGGTCACCAAGCGCAGCGACGGCGCCAGGATCGCGCCGACCGGCGCCGAGTGCGAATGGGTCGAGGAGCCCAGCTATTTCTTCCGGCTGTCGGAATGGCAGGACCGGCTGCTGGCCTTCTACGAGGCCAATCCGGACTTCATCGGGCCGCCAAGCCGGCGCAACGAGGTCGTCAGCTTTGTGCGCGGCGGCCTGCAGGACCTGTCGGTCTCGCGCACGACGTTCAACTGGGGTGTCCCGGTTCCCGGAGACGACGCCCATGTCATGTATGTCTGGCTGGATGCACTGACCAACTACATTACCGGGGTCGGCTATCCCGAGACGGACTCAGCATCTTTCCAGCGCCACTGGCCGGCCGACCTTCACATGGTCGGCAAGGACATCGTGCGCTTCCACGCGGTCTATTGGCCGGCTTTCCTCATGGCCGC